>JAKQPY010000218.1:0-9567 GCA_029564465.1 Bacteroidota bacterium
CAGGGTGGCTTTTCCGGTGCAGGGTGAAATAAATAGTGAGAAGTTATCGTTGGGTTTAAAGTCCATACCCAGAGCTAGGTTTATTGTTGCAGGGCTTAGGAATCCCGAAATCATAACCGTATCGCCGGGATTGCGGTAACCGGGGGCAAACTGAGTTTTAAAACTGAGCAATCCACTGTAGTACCAATGCTTGAAAGCATATTGTCCATATTTAGATGATATCTCAAATTTATCATCGCTTTTCACAAAATCGGCCTTTCCCTGTTTCAATAAACCATACCCCACATCCAGGGTGTTATCCCAGGTAAATTTATTCCCTTTATAATTGGCAAATAAATTCAAAAATGAAGTACCCGTAATCGAATTCTGGCCACCGGCAACCCAGTTATGCAATGTGAGTTGCGAAAAACTCAGATTAAATACTCCGCCACGTTTCCAGCCTGACTCGCTCTCCTGCGAAAAGACAATGAACGGGAAAATCACCAATAGGGTTACAATAGCTTTTTTCATAATGGTTTAATTTTGATGACAAAGAAATAAAAAATTCAACAATCTGAAAGAAACTCAAGATCCAATAATAAAAAAGCCGGCTGTACCGGCTAATTTGAAGTGACTGATCGGAGACTCGAACTCCGGACCCTCTGCTTAAAAGGCAGATGCTCTACCTGCTGAGCTAATCAGTCTTTAATAAGAACATACCCCAAATTTGGGACTGCAAAGATATATTTTTGATTTTGAAAAAACCAAATTATACAGTTTTTTTTGAAGAATAAATTTTCATGCTTTTAAAATTTGCACTTTTTTAATACTTAGAAAACATTTTATACAACGATAAACACATATTTGTTCACGAATTTTTAAGAGTACTTTTCAACTGCTTAATTGACTAAAAAAAGTTCAGGATATTCATTGCCGCATTAAATAAAAAGTTATACATTGCATGTTAATAGTTATAATTGGTATGCAATAAAACTTCTACTATGAAAAGATTGATTATCAGCCTGTTAGCATTTGCTTTTTTACTAAATGTCAGCTCTGTTTTTGCCCAGTTGGGTCATGGTGGTGAACCCGTCAGCTTCCGAAATGCTGATTTGCTAAGCACCTATGTTGATCACATACAGTTGGCGAAGCCCGATATGGCTCAAATCGAAGCAGAAGATGCCCAGTCAACCAAGGATGGGTCACGCTATATGATTGGCCGTTTCATCGATGTAAACAGGAATATTAATAATGCAGGAACCTGGGATGAATTACCCAATGGTGCGCGTGTATGGCGCCTCAGAATTTCGGTTCCCGATGCAAAAGCACTCAGTGTTTTCTACGATAAGTTTTATCTGCCCAAAGGCACACAATTATTCCTTTACAATCAAAATCGTAAGCAATTGATTGGATCTCTCGATTATCGTAACAATAACCGCTTCAGCGAAAAGTTTTCTACCGAAATTATCGAAGGAGAAACCACTTGGCTCGAACTGATAGTTTACCCCGAAGCTAACGAAATGCCCATTCTCGAAATTGGAGAAGTTTGTTACATCTACAGAAGCGTCACCCCACTTATTGCTCGTTATATGGATATTAAACCCCCTGATTTTGGTAGTTCGGGTAGTTGTGAGGTTAATGTGAACTGTCCTGAAGGTGCCAACTGGCAATCCGAGAAAAAAGGTGTTGCAGTTATTTTTTGCGATGGTGGACTGTGTTCAGGAACCGTAGTCAATAACACATCTAATGACGGAACGCCATATTTTCTAACCGCTGACCACTGTGGGGGAGGTTCAACAACAATAAGCCAATGGCAGTTTTATTTTAATTTTGAAGCTTCCGGTTGTCCAAATCCGGGAAGCGCACCTACCTACAACACAATTAATGGGGCTGTTCGCCGAGCACGAGGAGATATTGATGCAGGAAAGTCAGATTTTCTTTTGCTTGAACTTAACTGCACCGAAGATGATTTGGCAAATGTAAATGCTTATTATAATGGATGGGATCGTTCAACTACTGGAAGCCCTTCTGGAGTTAGTATCCATCACCCATCAGGCGACATCAAGAAAATATCGACCTATACAACCACCTTGGTGTCCGGAACTTTCAACACCTGCCCCGCAAATGCACACTGGAAAGCACCATGGGCTAATGGTGGCACCAGCCTTGGTGTAACCGAAGGAGGTTCTTCTGGTTCACCTTTATTCAACAATAACAAACTGGTTGTTGGTACCTTAAGTGGAGGCCCATCTTATTGTGGGGTTGCAGCCGCAAACTGTTATGACCTTTACGGCAAATTCGACTACCATTGGGAATCGAATGGCACAACCGATGATGTAAAACTTAAACCCTGGCTCGATCCAACCAATACAGGCTCTACCACATGTCCCGGCCGTGCGCCCAACAGTGGAGCTGCAGGTATTACTGCTCAGTTTATTGCCAACCCTACCAATGTAACTACCGGGGGAACGGTTGCTTTCACCGACCAATCAACAGGTAACCCGACCAGTTGGAGCTGGACTTTCGAAGGCGGGACACCCGGTACGTCAACCACCCAAAACCCAACGGTTAACTATCCGACCGCCGGAACTTACAGTGTGACTCTTACCGTAAGTGATGGTACCGATAACGATACGGAAGTAAAATCAGGATACATTATTGTGTCAGGAACTGCTTCCGGGCTTAACGCAGCATTCGGGGCATCTTCCTACTCAATTTTCGAGGGTGAATGCATCAACTTCCAGGATCAGTCAACCGGTAACCCAACATCGTGGGAATGGAATTTCCAGGGTGCTGAAACACTGACATCCACCGACCAGAATCCAGTGAATATTTGTTACATGACTGCCGGTACTTACAATGTTAGCCTTACAGTACAAAATGGTACTGATACCGATACAGAAAATTGTGTGGGTTGCATAACGGTTGAAGTTAATCCGGTTAACCCCATTGCCAACTTCTCTGGCTCTCCACTGATTATTCCTGTGGGTGGAGTTGTGCATTTTACCAACCTCTGCGAGAATGGCCCGTTCGACGCTTTTGCATGGACATTCGAAGGTGGAATTCCGGGGGTTTGGAACGACTCGGTGCCTCAACCAATTATGTACAACGAAGTTGGTTTTTATGACGTGGAACTACGCTGCCGCAATATGGCCGGTGTTCAGGATATTGAACTGAAAGAAAACTATATTCAGGTTATTCCTGCAGCTGTTGAACCTCCCACGGCAAATTTCGTAGCAAATTATACGGTTATCCAACCGGGAGACGCTGTCAACTTTATTGACCTGAGCTCTGGCTTCCCATATCAGTGGGAATGGACATTCCAGGGAGGAGACCCCGCAACATCGGTGATTCAAAACCCCGAAGGTATTGTGTTTGCAGCTCCAGGTATTTACGATATTTGCCTGATTGTATATAATAACGAAGGCTCAGATACCCTCTGCCGCGAAGACTATATCGTTGTAAGTGCAACCGACCCCTGTACACAGGCACCTGAAGCCAGATTCAAAGCAGCACCCAGATTGATTACTCAGGGTCAACGCGTGTATTTCCAGGATGAATCAACCAATCTTCCTCAGTATTGGAATTGGATATTCGATGGTGGAAACCCGGCTACCGGAGTCGAAGGAAGTATAACCGGCGGTGTGCTGTACTCAGTTCCCGGCATTTATGATGTTACCCTGGCCGTAAATAACGCATGTGGCAGTGATATGCTCACTAAAGACGATTATATTTATGTTTTCTCAGGGCCTGTAAGCCTCTATTGCGATACATTGTCGAACCTCCGAAATAACGAAGGAGTAGGCATCGTAATTCCAAACCTCTACTGGGGCTTCCTTGCCGGACATAATGGAAAACGAATTAAATCGTATGCCGATAAATTTAGCGATTACACTTTTGGCGAAGTAAAATCATTAATCGTCCCGGTCGAAAAAGCAGTTTACGGTAACTATAATGCCTATGTTCGTTTTATGATTTGGGATGGTTCTAACGATACGATCGGAGAAGTGCTCGGCGAGAAAAAGATGTATATCCGCGACCTTCAGGAAAACTACAATAATGTGATTACATTTGATGAACCCGTCGAAATTAACGGACCATTCTGGGCTGGATTCAGAATTAATTATGACGATGTAAATCAGGACGGTTATTCCGATGATTTATTCGTGGTTAGTATTGCCAATCCGCGCGGAGAAATCGAATCGTATAACACCATGTGGGTACTCGATGGCAGCACGTGGAAATCGAATGTAGAAGTATTCGGTTTTGCAACTTCTACCGCTATCAGACCTCTGGGTTGCCTGGTTGATGTTCCTGACTATATGTTCGATGGCAAACTCGATGTGTATCCCAACCCCGCTAACGATATTATTACCCTGAGTTTTGGAACCGAATTTACCGGTAAGGATATCAATATCCAGATCAGAAATATTCTGGGAAATACAGTAGCCGAAATTCCAGTTTCCGGTGTATCCGGTGAGTTGAATATACCTGTATCAGGTTATGCCGATGGTATGTACCTGGTAAGTATCCTGGTTGATGGCAAAATTCTTACCCGTAGGGTATCGGTAATGCATTAAACTTTGCCCTCCTAGTACCAAAGGGACTGAAATATGCGTAAAAAAGGCTATCGGTGTAGCATCAGCCTCTGTTGGTTTATTGCCCTGATTGCAATATCGTGTAATCCAAAAAAAGGTACTGACAAGATTGGAGAACCTTTGCCCGCACGTTACGCGAAAGGCTACGCAATTTCGGTGGTAAAGGATGGATATTTGCTGAAGGTAACCGATCCGGCACAAAACATCAGCGAAACGGAATACAAATATACGCTGAGCCGGACCAATGAACCCGGGTGCATTCACATACCTGTGAAAAAAGTAATTTGTTGCAGCACCTCGCATGTAGCATTTATCGACGCCCTGGGTAAGGATGGTAGTATCTGCGCTGTATCGGGTGCTCCTTATATATATAATGGAAAACTTGTTGCAAAAATCCGTAATGGTGCATTGCCCGACATAGGCTATGGCGCCGCCCTTGATCTTGAGAAGATAATAACGATGAAACCGGACGTGGTTTTCGCTTATGGTGTCGACAACAACAGCCTGCAGGAATTTCGGAAAATTCAGGATGCTGGAATTCCAGTTGTTTGGATTGGTGAGTACCTCGAGCCCGAAATGTTGGGTCGCACCGAATGGCTGAAATTCTTTGCTTGTTTTTACGATTGTCTTCACACCGCCGGGGTGCAATTCGACAGCATTGCATCAAATTACGATATGATAAAAAACAATGTTGCGGGAATGAATATGCGGAAACCACTTGTATTGACCGGGCTGCCATTTCAGGGTGTTTGGTATGTTCCGGGCGAAAACTCGTTCATTGCAGCTGCAATACGTGATGCCGGTGGCGAATTGCTGCTTACAAACCCGGGTCGCCGCGAAAGCAAACCGTTGAGCATGGAAGAAGTATTTGCGAAAGCCGGCAAGGCTGATGTCTGGATAAATTTGAATAATATCAGCTCACGCGAAGCCATCGAGAAATCAGATTCACGCTTCTGTAATTTTGTACCTCGCCATAAGGCCCGGATATTTAACAACAATAAACGCATGAGCGCCGGCGAAGGCAACGACTTTTGGGAATCGGGTGTGGTGCACCCCGACAAGGTGTTGAACGATCTGTTTTGTATTTTTCACGGCGAAAATTGCAATAGCGACAGCCTTTTTTATTACCGGAAACTTTAGTTTCTTTGTACATGCACATCAGCCTGCGACATAGTATTTTGTTCATTATTCTTGCCCTTCTGTTACTATTGCTGCTGGTGCTTGATTTTATAACCGGCAGTACCCCCCTTGGCTTATCTGATTTGTTCAGTTACTGGTTCAACAGCGATGCTCTGAATGATGAGACCATTATTCTGATACGTGATTTCAGAATTACCCGTGTGGTTACAGCCGTTTTAGCAGGTGCTGCCCTGGCATTGTCAGGACTGCTGATGCAGACCATTTTCAGAAATCCGCTGGCTGGTCCCTATGTGTTGGGCATTAGTTCGGGGGCAGGTTTTGGGGTTGCCCTGGCTGTAATGGGAACTTCTGCATTGGGAATCAACGCATTTGGAACAGGTGGAGGCTGGCCTGTTTTGATATCGGCTGCCATGGGGTCGGCTGCCGTAATGCTGGTAATTATTGCTGCATCACTGAAAATGCGCGATAATGTGACTGTACTTATTCTGGGGATGCTGCTTGGCGCAGTGGTATCCGCATTGATAAGTATCATTGAATATGCGGCCAACAGCCTCAGCCTAAAAGCTTATGTTATTTGGGGAATGGGTAGTCTTTCAGCCTTGTCCTATCAAAACATGATACTGTTGGCAGTCGTTGTAATACCGGTAATGTTGCTCAGCTTTTTTGCGGGCAAACCCCTGAATCTATTTCTGCTGGGCGAAGATTATGCCGGCATGTCGGGGGTTAACACGAAAAGTCTCAGACTGATTGTGTTTATACTTACCTGTGTACTGGCCGGTGCGGTAACTGCATTTTGTGGTCCCTTGGGTTTTGTGGGCATTGCCGTGCCGCACATTGCCCGTTGGATATTCCGTACCCAGAACCATTTCGTTCTTATTCCCGCTGTGTTGATTTGTGGCGCTGTTTTTATGCTTGTCGCCGACATCCTGTCGCAACGTATGGCTGCAACTGGTGTGCTGCCACTAAATGCAATTACTGCAATTACAGGTGTCCCGGTGATTATTTATATCATTATTAAAAACCAGAAAAGCTATTTTTAATACCGTGCAAAGCAATTCCCTGATACTGAATAACCTGACTATAGGCTACAAAAAAATGCCCGTGTTAAGTGCCGTGAGTGCTGCCATTGAAGGCTCTCAACTGGTTTTGCTTTGCGGAAAAAATGGTTCGGGTAAAAGCACCCTGATGAAAAGCATGCTCGGTTTACTTAAACCCATGTCGGGAGAAATTAAAATCAACGGTTTTGCTCCTTATCCAATGTCAATTGCCAAAAAGGCTGCCTTAGTCAGTTACGTTGCGGCAAAACCGGTAAATATCAACAATATTACCGTTCGCGAGATAGCCGAAACGGGCAGGGCACCATACACCTCATGGAATCATTCGATGAGTCCGACCGATAATAAAATTGTGGAACAATCGCTGGAATATTTGCAGATTGAGCACATTCAGCACAAAAACATTGATGAAGTCTCCGACGGTGAACGGCAAAAAACCATGATAGCGCGTGCGCTTGCACAGGACACTCCCTATTTGCTTCTCGATGAGCCTACAGCCTTTCTTGATTATCCATCGAAAACTGAATTAATCAGAATTCTGATTCGGCTTTCGAAAGAATTTTCGAAAACAGTGGTTCTTACTTCGCACGACCTTGATTTACTGATACCTGTTTCCGATCGGTTGTGGTTTTGCAACAATGGCGAAGTGATATCGGGAAGTTCCGCAGATTTACATAAAAACCCGTCTTTCCGATTGTTTTACGATAAAACGTTGTAGATTTGTTGAGAAGTGCAGCCTTGGTGGAGTATTTTTAATCTTAGTTGAATACTATGAAATATCAGGGGAAAGATTACAGGGCAGTTTGGATGGAAGGCAGTAAGGTTTTTATGATAGATCAGAACCGGCTTCCGTGGGAATTTTCGCTAGTCTGTTTCGAAAATTACCTCGACGTTTGTAATGCCATTGTTGATATGACAACCCGTGGCGCAGGTTCGATCGGAGCTGCTGCCGGTTTTGCTATGGCACAAGCTGCCCTCAGGTCGGTTGACCCTGACTTTCTGCTGAAAGCCCGAAGCGAAATTGAAGCAACACGTCCCACTGCCCGCAATTTGTTTTATGCTGCCGAAAAGGTTTATGTGGCAGCCCTGCAATCGGCAAACGATGCATTGATAGCAGCGCATTTGATTGCTGATGAGTGTGCAGAGCAGGGACGGATGATTGGTGTAAACGGAAACAGCCTGATACAGCCGGGCGATACTATCTTGACACATTGTAATGCGGGATGGTTGGCACTAGTAGATTATGGCTCTGCACTGGCTCCTGTTTATGCGGCCCATCATAGCAATAAAAATATCAGGGTTTTTGTTGATGAAACACGGCCCCGTTCGCAGGGTGCGAGACTCACTGCATGGGAACTGCATCAGGAAGGAGTGCCCCACCATGTGATTGCTGATAATGCGGCAGCCTACTATATGAGCCGGAAGCAAATCTCGCTGTGCATAACCGGCGCTGACCGGATTGCCTGTAACGGTGACACTGCCAACAAAACTGGAACACTCTCGAGGGCAATTGCAGCCCGACACTTTGGAATACCGTTTTATATTGCAGCCCCATCTTCAACCTTCGATATAGATTGCCCTGACGGAAATAGTATTGTAATCGAAGAACGAAATGCTGACGAAGTGTTATGGCAGACCGGGCCGGACCCAAATGGAGATATCCATACAATACGAGTTGTCAATGCACAGTCAAAAGCACTGAACCCCGCTTTCGATGTTACTCCGGCCGAATTGATAACGGCTTTTATTACCGAAAAAGGCATATTTTCACCCAACGAAATCCAAAGGTTTTATGGAAGCAAGCAGTAATGATTTACAATTCAGAAAAGAAACTGCCCGCTGGATGCGGCGTCTGTATAAACAGGGGCTGACAACCTGCAGTGGTGGCAATGTGAGTATGCGCCATGGTGATTTGGTTTTTATTACAGCCTCACAAACCGATAAGGCAGTGATAAAAGCGAATCAGATTTGTGTGATTACAATAGATGGCAACCTGCTTACTTCACAATTGAAACCAAGTATGGAAACCGGACTTCATCTGGCAATATATAAATCGAACAGCGAAATTCGCGCTATCATACATGCGCACCCTAAAAACCTGTCGGTTCTGGCTTGTGCTGATGTTGAAATTTACAACCACTTTACCGGCGAGCAGCGCTATGTGCTGGGTATCCCGGCGGTGGCACCCTATCACCTGATGGGTTCCGATGCCCTGGCAAAAGCTACAGCCGAAGTGTGTAAAAGTCACCATGCCGTGATTATGCGCAACCATGGGGCAATATGTACAGGCAAAAGTCTTTTTCAGGCTTTCGACCGAATGGAAGTGTTCGAAGCACTGGCCTACCAGACACTTATGCTTCATCCTGCACATAAACCGCTGGTGCTATCAGCAGACCAACTCACCGAAATAGATCGGTTTTAACCTAATTTGTCACCCTGAGTAGCGTAACGCAGTGAAGCGCTAATCGAATTTGTCACCCTGAGTAGCGAAGCGGTAATCGAAGGGTGCATCCGAAGACGTGCTTTCTCCATAACCCCTGCCTATGCTTCGATTAACGTTCCGCTACGCTCCACTACTCAGCATGACAGGGGCGTTGTCACCCTGAGTAGCGCAGTGGTAACCGAATTTGTCACCCTGAGTAGCGTAACGCAGTGAAGCGGTAATTTATACTGAGCCTGCCGAAGTATCGAAGGGTGCATCCGAAGACGTGCTTTCTCCATAACCCCTGCCTATGCTTCGATTAACGTTCCGCTACGCTCCACTACTCAGCATGACAGGGGCGTTGTCACCCTGA
>JAKQPY010000237.1:0-21849 GCA_029564465.1 Bacteroidota bacterium
AAACTGTTGATTCACACTTCGGGCAGCATGAACCCTGCTGTTTTTGCGGGGCTTACAGCGGACTATGGTGTTCTCTACCCTTTGCAATCGCTAAAAAAAGAAATACATATTGCGGCCGCTCAAATTCCATTTTTAATTGAAGCCTCCAATCACGAAAGTTTTAAACGAATTGCAGCCATTGCAGAGGCGATGGGCGCAACTTACACAGCTGCCGACACCATGCAGCGCACCTGGGCGCACATTTCAGCGGTTTTTGCCTGCAATTTCAGCAACCACATGTTGGCCATTGCATCCGACATTGCACGAAAAAACAACTTAGACTGGAAAATGCTTCAGCCCCTTATCGAAAATACTTTTAACCGAAGTTTGCATGCCGACCCCTTTACTGTGCAGACCGGTCCGGCTTACCGAAACGAAAAATCGGTGATGCAAAAACACAGCGAAATGTTGCACGACGGGTTTAATACTTACGAAAACTTGTATAAAACCATTAGCAATAGTATATTTGAAATGTATAAAACAAATAAAAAGGAAGATTGATGATACCCGATGAGAGCCTGAATTTCAAACAGTTATTGAAAAATATAAAAGCCATTGTTCTCGATGTCGACGGTGTATTGTCGTCGTGCCAGGTGCTGATTGAGCCTGATGGAGAACTTCAGCGCAACACCAACGTGAAAGACGGCTTTGTTGTTCAACTGGCTACGCGCATGGGTATCAGAATAGGAATTATTACAGGAGGGAAATCGGACGCAGTGGTAAAACGCTACAATAAAATTGGGGTCGACGACGTATATTATCAGGTGAAAGATAAAAACACAGCGCTTGATGAATTTATGAATAAGCACAATTTGAAACCATCAGAGATTTTATATATGGGCGACGACCTTCCCGACTATCGGGTAATGCAGCGTGTGGGCGTGGCCACCTGTCCGCTCGATGCAGCCCAGGAAATTAAAGCCATTTCGCTCTATGTGTCGCAATATAAGGGTGGCGAAGGCTGTGTGCGCGATATCATTGAACAGGTGTTGCGCACTCAGGGTAAATGGATGACCGAGGAATCGTTTGTGTTATGCTGAATTTCTTACGCCTCATACGGTTTCCAAACCTTGTCATTGTAGCCCTTACAATGTACTGCATCCTGCTGGGCGTTGGCGAACCGGTACTGCAGTATTACGGCTACAGCATACTCACCAGCAACATTCAGTTTATTTTTCTGGTGATGGCATTTGTGTTTCTGGCCGCTGCCGGATATGTGATCAACGACTACTTCGACCGCAAGGCCGACCTCATAAACCGCCCCGATACCGTAGTGATTGGCGTGAAAATAAAACGCCGCTGGGCAATAGTTATCCATAGCATTTTCAACGCTATTGGCATTGCCCTTGGCTTTGCCGTGGCCTTTTCGATTGGCAAATGGTGGGTCGGATTTATGTTCGTCGGGTTCTCGCTCTTACTCTGGTGGTATTCCTCATCGCTGAAAAAAGTCCCACTGGCCGGCAATTTGATGGTAGCCATTCTCGCAGGAATTGTACCCCTCGTGATTTCAGCTTTTATGTACTATGGCAGCATACATGTTTCGGGTGCTTACATCCCGGCAATGGGTTTTGCGCTGAAACAGGTTTTTAACCTCAGTGTGGGTTTTGCCGTTTTTGCCTTCTTATTTACCCTGATTCGCGAAATTGTTAAAGACCTGGAAGATATCAAAGGTGATAATGAAATGTATTGCCGCACACTCCCCATTGCCATCGGGGTAAGAATGACCAAACAACTCGTGGCACTGCTGTGCTTTATTGCTTTTACCCTAACCCTGTTTGCCTATTTTGCCTTTGTCAGAAACCTGGGATTTATGACTGGCGACTACATGAGTCTGTGGTACATACCCGCACTGGTATCGCTGCCCGTATTGTTTTGCGGTATCAGGGTATTGTTTGCCTCAAACAAAAGTGAATTTGCCATGTTGAGCAAATTGTTGAAATACAATATGGTAACCGGAATTTTATATGCCATTATTTTACGGATGGTGATTACATCGAATATACTATGACAAACAACCGGAAGAAATACAATGTGATTTTAGGCTCGGCAAGTCCGCGCCGCAGGCAGTTGATGGAGCAGATGGGTGTTTCTTTCAGCGTGGCACGCATCGACTACAACGAGTCGAAATACCCCGCTCAGTTGCAGCAGGAAGAAATTGCCGTTTATCTGGCCCATGAAAAGTCGAAAGCCTTTGGAGAATTGAAAGACCTGAGTTTACTCATTACTGCCGACACCATTGTCTGGCACAACAACAAAGTTCTGGGCAAACCTGCCGACTTCTCCGATGCCGCACAGATGCTCACACGACTGAGCAATCAGTGGCACGAAGTAATAACCGGAGTGTGCCTGCGCAGCCTCGACAAAACCGTGTGTTTCCACGACACCAGCCGGGTGAAATTTGCAGCACTCAGTCAGGACGAAATCAGGCATTACATCGAAACCTACAAGCCCTACGACAAAGCCGGCGCTTACGGCATTCAGGAATGGATCGGACTTATCGGCATCGAGTCGGTGGAAGGTTCCTACTTTAACGTAATGGGGCTTCCCACACAAAAACTATATCACTACCTGAACCAGTTTTAAAATCAAATACATATTATGAAGCGAATTATTACCATTGCATTACTGATACTGCTGAGTTTCCGGCTTGTGGCCGACGAAGGAATGTGGATACCCATTCTGCTGGCCAAGTACAACTACGACGACATGAAAGCCAAAGGCTTTAAGCTCACTCCCGACGATATTTACAGCATCAATCAGGCTTCGATGAAAGACGCCGTGGTTATCTTTGGCGGAGGCTGCACCGGAGAACTGATTTCGGACAAAGGACTGCTGATTACCAACCACCATTGCGGATTTGGCACCATTCAGCGGCACAGCAGCCTCGAACACGACTATCTGACCGATGGTTTCTGGGCTAAGAGCTACGACGAAGAGCTGTCGAACCCGGGTCTGAAGGTTACTTTGTTGGTGCGCATGGAAGATGTCACCGAAAAAGTGCTCGAAGGTGTTACCGATGAAATGTCAACAGCCGAACGATTGGCAATTACCGGCGTAAACATGAAGAAAATCACTGATGAAGCCGTAAAAGGAACTCATTACGAAGCCCTTGTCGAAAGTTTTTACAACGGCAACCAGTATTTCCTTTTTGTGAACGAAGTGTTTCGCGATGTCAGGCTGGTAGGCGCACCCCCTTCTTCAATCGGAAAATTCGGCGGCGATACCGACAATTGGATGTGGCCCCGGCATACGGGTGACTTCTCCCTATTCCGCGTATACACCTCACCCGACGGAAAACCCGCTGCCTATGCCAAAGAGAATGTCCCATACAAACCCAAAAAGCACTTCGCCATTTCGCTCAAGGGCGTACAGGAAGGCGATTTCACCATGGTGTTTGGCTATCCGGGCAGTACCGAAGAATATATCTCCTCCTTTGCCGTCGATATGACCATGAACCAAACCGACCCTAACCGGATTTTACTCCGCCAGGCACGGCTCAACATCATAAACCGGGCTATGGAAAGCGACCGGGGTGTGAGAATTCAGTATGCCAACAAAGCCGCTTCTATTTCGAACGGTTGGAAAAAATGGATTGGCGAAGTACGTGGCTTAAAACGCCTCGATGCCATGGGCAAAAAGAAAGAATACGAGCGCGCATTTCAGCGGTGGACCGAATCGAACCGCACACTCACACGCAAATACGGAAAGTTGCTGGGCGAATTCGAAGCCGTTTACACCCGTGCTAAACCTTACTATCATGCCTACAACTACATTGTGGAAGCCGGTTTTGGTATTGAAGCCATCAGCTTTGCGGCAAAATTCAACAAGCTCTATGATGCTGCAAAAGCAGGCAACGATCAGCAAAGCCTCGAATCGCTGATAAAACAATTGCAACCCGGAATCGACGCATTCTTTAAAGACTATCAGCCCGAAATCGACAAGGCCGTGATGAAAGAACTGCTGCGCCTTTACTACCTGAATGTTCCCGATGCCTACCTGCCCCCGTTTATGGCACAACTCGAAAAAGTGAAACAACAACGCGACGACTTTACCGAAGAACTGGTCAACAATGCGTTTGCAAAAAGCGTTTTCACCGATAAATCCAGACTCAGTGCTTTTCTGTCGAAATTTAAACCGGCATCCTACAAAAAACTCGAGAAAGACCCTGTATTCATGATGTACAAGCAAATGATCGACTATTATAAAGAGTTTATCATGCCCGAAATCGACAATGCCGAAATCACCCTCGACAGCCTCAACCGCATTTACATGAAAGCCCAGATGGAATTCGAACCCGATCGCCTATTTTATCCCGATGCCAACTTCACCCTCAGGGTAACCTATGGCAACGTAAAACCCTATAAACCCTACGACGGAGTGCGCTACAACTGGTTTACCACCCTTGATGGCATTATCGAAAAAGACAACCCCGAAATCTATGACTACGATGTACCCGATAAAATTATCGAACTCTATCATGCAAAAGATTTTGGTCGCTATGCCGATGCCGATGGCAAAATGCACGTAGCCTTTATTGCGAGCAACCACACCACAGGTGGGAACTCAGGAAGCCCGGTGCTGAACGCCAACGGCGAACTGATTGGCGTAAATTTCGACCGCAACTGGGAAGGAACCATGAGCGACATCATGTATGACCCCGATATGTGCCGCAACATTTCACTCGACATCAGGTATGCCCTTTTTGTAATTGACAAATACGCTGGAGCCACCCGCCTCATCGACGAGATGACCCTGGTAGAATAAACCGAAACACTAAAAAAACAAGAATATGAATGTAAACAAAGTTATCTTAATCGGACGTCTGGGTAAAGACCCTGTGATATCGCACCCCCAGGCCGAACTCACCAAAGCAGAATTTACGGTGGCCACCACCGAATCGTACAAAAAAGACGAACAATGGATCGACACCACCGAATGGCACAACATAGCCGCATGGCGTTCGCCGGCAATGTATGCCGAACGCAATCTGAAAAAAGGAATGCTCGTTTATGTTGAAGGTAAAATACGTTCGAGGCAATACACCGATAAAAACGGACAGCAAAAAACATTCTACGAGATAGTAGCCGACACGCTGCAAAAGCTCGAAAAAACAGAACGCAACCCGGGAGAATACAATGGCAACGCTGCCCCTGCGCACCAACCCGTGCACCAGACACCCGCCAACGAACCCCTGCCCGAAACCCCTTTTAGTGGTGCAGGTAACCCCGACGACGACCTGCCTTTCTGATGATTAAGCTGAGCTGCATTTACCTTACGATAAGCCCCATGATAGCTGATCCGAATGCTTACCTTGCCGGATGGATAGCTACGGGTTTGTTGCTATTGCTATCGGCTCTGGTTTCGGGAGCCGAAGCGGCATACTTCTCCCTATCGCCACGCGACCGCCAGCAACTGCTCGAAGAGAACTCCCGCCGCGCTCGCAAAGCAGCCGGACTGCTTAACCGTCCCGAAAAACTCACAGCCACCATTCTGGTAACCACCATTGTGTTTACCATACCGGCGGCTGTGCTTGCAACCTACCTCAGTATTCCGCTGTTTTCAGGCATCGCATCGACAGCCTGGGCCATTGCACTTCACGTGCTGGTGCTTACCACCGCGGTACTCCTGCTCTGTGAGTTCATCCCCAAAAGCATCGCTGCGCGCATGCCATTGCGCTACGCATTGGGCACAGCCACGTTGCTGGTGCTGGCCTACAATATCTTCCGTCCGCTTACCGCCTCACTGGCACGCACCACCGGCATACTTAAAAACCGACTGCTGCTGCACCGCAAACCCAACCTCAGCATCGACGACCTGTCGCAGGCTATCGAAATGGCATCCGACGAACTAAACGACGAAAAAGAAATGCTCGAAGGCATCATCAACTTCAGCAATATCGACGTGAAAGCCGTTATGAAACCGCGCAACGAAATTACAGCCCTCGATTTCGACTTTAGTTTCGACCGTATGATGGCCGTGGTTATCGAATCGGGATACTCGCGCCTGCCGGTCTATCGCACCAACAACGACAACATTGTTGGCGTAATTTACATTAAAGACCTGTTGCCTTGCCTCGGCGATAGCTGCCGCAACAATCTCGAATGGCAAAAGCTCATCAGACCCATGCTGGTGGTGCCCGAAACAAAAAAAATTAACGACCTCCTCAAGGAATTTCAGATTAAGAAAATGCACATTGCCGTGGTGGTCGATGAATATGGCGGCACCAGCGGACTGATAACCATGGAAGATATTCTCGAAGAAATTGTGGGCGATATCAGCGACGAAAGCGATACCGAAGGCCTGCCCTATCAGCAGATCGACGAGAGCACCTGGGAGTTCGAAGGGCGTACACCCCTCACCGACTTCTGCAAGGTTTTCGACATCGACTACGCGGCATTTGTCGAAACCAAAGGCGAAAACGACACGCTCGCAGGCTTGATACTCGAGCTGAAAGGCGAAATTCCCGTGAGACATCAGCAAATTAATTACGGCGATTTTGTATTTACCATTCTCGCTGCCGATAACCGGAGAATTAAAAAAATTAAAGTAAAACGTAATGAAACTATGTAAGCTCTGCCTGCCCGCACTTGTTGTGGCTGCCTTTCTGCTCGTGTCGTGCAAACAACACTACAGCCCCAAACCCTATGGCTATTTCAGAATTGATTTGCCCACCAAAGAATATAAGGCATACGACGGCAATATGCCCTATAGTTTCGAGCTGCCCGTCTATGCTTTTATCACCAGCGACAGTGTCAACCGCGAGTGGTCCAACATTGAGTTCCCGCTCAACAATGCCACCGTATATATGACCTATAAAGCCCTCAACAACGACTTTGCACGTTACCTCGAAGAGTCGCGCGAGTTTGTTTATAAGCACACCGTGAAGGCCGATGCCATCAACGAAAGTTTCTACGGCAACGACGACAAAAAAGTGTATGGCATTCTCTACGACATTAAAGGAAACACCGCCAGTTCGGTGCAGTTCTTTATTACCGACAGCACCGACCATTTTTTGCGCGGCTCGCTCTACTTTAACTCTGTGCCCAACAAAGACTCGCTTGGGCCGGTTATTGAATTTATCCGTGCCGACATCGTGCACATGATGGAAACCTTCAGCTGGAAGTAATGCCAGTAGTTCTCGACATTGAAGCTGCCCACGCGGTGCGCATTGTAGGCTGGAAGATTACCGAAGATGCCGACGCTTTAATTGCCCTCCTGCCCGAAACCCTTGCCGAAGCAGCACGTGTTTACCGACTGCCCTGCCGACAGGCCGAATTTGCCGCATCGCGTCTCTGCGTGGTGCAAACCGGCTATGCCAGCAACATGGCCTACAACCCATGGGGTAAACCCGTGGTCGATAACGGCTACATCGGCATCAGCCACACCGATGGCTTCGCCGCAGCCATAGCCAGCCCCCTCCTCAACGTAGCCATCGACCTCGAATACCCCGACCCGCGTCTCTTACGCACCGCCTCAAGGTTTCTGAGCGACACCGAAGCAGCATGGTGCCAAAACGACGTGGAACGCATCTGCCTCATCTGGTGCTGCAAAGAGTGCATGTATAAACTGTATGGGCGCAACAATGTTGAGTTTAAAACCGAAATTGCCATCGAGGCAAGCGGCAGCCAAAGCTTTCGGGGTAGCATTAAGAACATAAAAGGCATTACGCTACACCGCATCCTCTTGCAGGGAGAGGGAATGCCCGTAATGGTGTGGTGCAGCCGCACCGTAGATAAACTCATGGTTTGACAATTTGCGCATGTCGGATTATTTTGATATTTTGCCACCAATGAAAACAACGCCGATATACCACCGTATTGCTGAAGCAGCAGCCCGTGGGCAGAAGCTGCTCGCTGTGCTGGTTGACCCCGATAAATTCGACCCCAACCACTTTGCCGCAGTTCTTCGAAGCCGGCGCTTTGCCGAAATCGACTATGTGCTGGTCGGGGGCAGTTTCTTAAGCCACCACACCGACAGTTGCATTGCTGCCATAAAAGAACAAAGCGAAAAACCCGTAATATTGTTCCCCGGCAATGCCTGCCATGTGGGCACACAAGCCGACGCCATATTGCTGCTCAGCCTTATTTCGGGGCGCAACGCCGAGTTTCTTATCGGAAACCACGTTACCGCCGCGCCATTCCTCAAAAAATCGGGCATCGAAACCATCAGCACCGGATACATGCTCATTGGCAATGGCAACAACACATCGGTGGAATATATCAGCAACACGCGCCCCATACCTGCCGGCAAAACCGACATTGCCACAGCCACCGCCATTGCCGGCGAAATGCTGGGCATGAAACTGATATACCTCGAAGCCGGCAGCGGCGCAAGCCAACCCGTACCCGACGAAATGATCCGCGCCATCAGCAATGCCTGTTCCTGTCCCGTAATCGTAGGTGGAGGCATCGGCACCCGCGACGAAATGCAACGCAAATTTGCTGCCGGCGCCAGCATGGTGGTGGTAGGAACCGCACTGGAGTAGAAGGGGAAATTCGGATATCGCAATTAACGAAGGTTGAATCAGAAGACGTATTCTCCGGAACCCCTGCCTATGCTTCGATTAACGCTGCGCTACTCAGCATGACAGGGGGCGCATTTATCTCAGCATTCGCAATGCCCATTCCACGATGCCAAAGTTCGATTAACAACCCTTTCTGCCAACGGCTAAGGGCATTCCAACACAAAATTCAAATGACACACTTTTTTGAACACTTCCGAACTTCCTTCCGCGCCTATGAAGCCTTAACCCTACTCCACCACCACCTTTTGCGAAACAATCCGGGTACCGGTGTTTAGTTGAACGAGATAAATTCCCTTGTTGAGTGCGGCGGTGCTAAAGCTGCTACCCGTTTCGGCAGTTCCTGCGAAAAGCAAGCCACCCTGCAGGTTAAAAATGCTAATCGTACACGGGCGGTTTCCCTGAGCCAGCTTGTCGATAGTAATGCATTGCTGCGCCGGGTTATACAGCACCACCGGCACTTGCGATTGATCGGCTTGCAAACCCGAGAAAATATAGCTTTTCATACTCGACGCCTTGAGGAATATGGCCGAGTCGTACACATAATCGCCGACATCTGCAATAGCCATCTTAAGGTGATAGGTGTTTCCGGCAATCACATTTACGCGTGCGGTAAGCACAATGGTGAAACCGTCGAAAACAAAATTCTGATTGGCCAGCGCTTCGTTGTCGATATAATACGACGGGTTTACCGTGCCGTTTATATTATTGATAGCCACCGGATATTCGGTGTCGGGAATCAGGGCAATGTTAACACCCGAATACATGCCACCCTCGGGATTGGGTCCATCAATAAAAAACCCGAACACATCGTTAAACGACGATCCGACAAACTCGGGATACTCCTCCGAAGCAAATACATACTGAAACTCAAGCACATTACCCACGGGTATAAGGTCGAACTCAAACACAGACGCATCGTAGGTAGTAGCCGACACCAGCGTGTTGAGCAGTGCATCGCCATCGGCACCGTTGTTTGTTGTGGCAAAAACCGAAACAGCCGAGCCCAGCGGACTTGCCCCATCGGGATGTATAGAACCTGTGGAGAGCACCAAACCCGACTCCAGGCCAAACCCGCACGACTGCGCATCAAAGAATTCGCCGAAGGCATTAGCAGCACCAGTGTAAACCACATTCGAGATTTCGACACCACCCAGCACAAAACCGGCAGCAGCTTGCACCGGATCAGTAACCGGATTCACCACAATTTGCGCCATCAGCACCTGAAAATTGAAGATTGCGGGAATCAAAAGTGTAAGACTAAGTTTTTTTATCATGGTATGTGTAGTTTTATGGTTTCGAACAGGATAATACAATTTGATTGTGAACAAATTTACACAATATGCTAATCAGATGCAAGAAAATTTATGCAGTGATTCGCCTTGCCTCCACCTCCACCTCGACTTCACCTCGACTCCATCTCGACTCCATCTCGACTCCGCTCGGTGACCCGCTCGGTGACCCGCTCGATGACCCGCTCGGTGACCCGCTCGGTGACCGGCAACTGAATCCTAATGAATCTGAACCTTACATGTTGAGGTATAATTACCTGCAGTAATGTTGCAAATATACATTCCGGAAGGCAGATGGCTAATCGAAATGCTTTGGTTATGGGCCACAGGGCATTCCAATACCTTACGTCCATACAGGTCGAAAAGCACTATATTGGCAGTTTGACTGGCATCGGGAAGGGTAACATTCAGCAAATCGGTAGCAGGATTCGGGTATACCGAAACACCAACGAGCACATGGCTGTTAATCCCTACATTCTGCTGGGTATAGGTACATGTGCCCCTGCGATACTGCACAAAATTCACCACATCATAGTTATACACATATTGGATTGTACCGGTGAGCTGATGGGCAAAGTAGAAATACTGCAGCAACCACGAATAGGGCAACAACAAGTCGGCAAGTACATAGGTATTTGAGTAAGTGAATTCTTCATACTGATAAACATCCCAACTGCCAATCCATTGCGAATCGTCGCGGTGGGTAAGATTTCCGTTTACATCATGTGTAAAGGCGTTGCGTCGGCTAAGGTTCCATTCACCCATGTAATCGACGGTTGATTTATCGATTGTGGAAATACGCTGATTGCCATCATAGGTGTATTCATATTTCGCATCGGTCAGCCATCCTTTGGTAGTGCTCCATGCTGAAACAAAATCGAGGGTCAATTTTCCGTTTCCATCATACGTGTAATCCGACTTCAGAGAATTAGCCCAATTACCCGACTGATATAAGCTGGTGATTTTCGTTTCGATATAACCACTGAGGTTGTAAGTATATTCGTATTTTTTACTAAGTTGCCATGCAGAGCCGTCCCAGTCGGATTCTATCACCTGAATTATTTTGCCTTCGCCGTTATAGGTACACTCTTCTTTAAGGTCGTTCACCCAGGTGCCACCCGAATAATCATATGTTACGGCACTTGTTACGTCGCCATCTGCATTGTAAGTGTAGGCAACTTTTGCATCGTTCGACCATTGTTGAGTGCTGAGCGAATAGGTTTCGTACACAATCTGATCGAGGCGTTGTTTCAGTGCTTTGGTCGATTTAAAGCTTTCCGGCAGACCCGGGTTGTTTTTATCAGAGAAGTTATCGGGCAAAATCTGAGAGAAACCAATCAGGCTTACCAGAATGAAACACACAAAAAGGGTAAAAGTCTTTTTCATAATGAGTTGGTTTTGGTTCGACAATCGGGTTATGATTTCAAAAATACGTATAAGTACTTACAAATCAATACAACGGGGCGAAACAAAATGTGAGCAATGCAACAGAGATTACAAAAGCACCGAAATCACAGTAAAAAAAAGCTGCCCCGGTTTGAGGCAGCCTTTTCAATTCGTATTTCGGAACTGTCGGTATCGTGTTTTATACAAACTCAATCATAACAGCAGCTTTGGCCAGTTTGTCGCCGGGTTTTACAGCCACAGACTTAATGCAACCTGCAGCATGCGAAACAACCAGGTTATTCATCTTCATGGCTTCGAGAACCAGTAACTGGTCTCCTGTTTGAACCTTGTCGCCGGCCTTAACAAAAATTTCGACCACGGTGCCGGGAATTTCGGAACATACAAGTTTCTCGTTTTTCGGCTGATATACCTTACGTTTATTGAAGTTTGCGGTTACCCGTGTTTCGTAAACGGCATCTTCGAGTTTTAACTGATGAAAGTTTTCCATTTTGTAGTCTCCTTTCGTGGTTAAAAAGGCGCAATGCCATGTTTTTTAACAACCGAAACAGCTTGTTTGCGCCGGCAAACATTCAGTGCCTGCAGCAGGGCATTGCGGGTTTCGCTGGGTTCAATTACCGTATCAACATAACCTTTTCCTGCAGCCACATAGGGGTTGGCAAAACGCTCGCGGTACTCATCAACTTTTTGGGCACGCATGGCATCAGGATCGGCAGCTTCGGTAATTTCCTTGCGGAAAATAATATTGGCAGCACCCTGAGGACCCATAACCGCAATTTCTGCATTGGGCCATGCACAGACAAAGTCAGCTTTCAGGTGACGCGAACTCATGGCAATATAACCACCACCATAGGCTTTGCGGAGAATTACGGTGAGTTTTGGCACGGTAGCTTCGCTGTAGGCATAGAGTACCTTTGCACCATGGCGGATTACGCCGGCATGTTCCTGATCAACCCCGGGTAGGTATCCGGGCAGGTCAACAAGCGTAACCACCGGAATCTCAAATGCATCGCAGAAGCGGATAAAGCGCGCGGCCTTGTCGGACGAATCAACGTCGAGTACGCCGGCAAGATAAAGCGGCTGGTTGGCAATAAAGCCCACTGTTTCGCCTCCTATACGGCCAAAACCGATAACCATGTTGCGTGCCCACAGCTCCTGCACTTCGAGGAATTGCGAATTATCGGTAACTGCCTTAATCACATCGCGCACATCGTAGGGTTTCGTAGGATCGTCGGGCACAATGGCCGAGATATCGATGTTGCCCAAGGGTTGTTTAGCCACTTCTTTTGCAGCATCTCCCATATTATTGGCCGGGATCAGTTGCAGCAGTTCGCGTATCTGCGTAAAACACTGCTGTTCGTTTTCGGCAAAAAAGTGGGCATTCCCTGTTATTTCGCTGTGAACGCGGGCTCCACCGAGTTCTTCCATCGAAATCTCCTCGCCCAACACGGTTTTGATTACTTCGGGGCCGGTGATAAACATTTTCGAAACCTTATCGACAACGAAGACAAAATCGGTCAGGGCCGGTGAGTAAACAGCCCCGCCTGCGCAGGGCCCAAGAATTACTGATATCTGTGGGATTACTCCACTGGCCAAGGTGTTCAGGTAGAAAATTTCGCCATAACCTGCCAATGAGTTTACGCCTTCCTGAATGCGGGCTCCACCCGAATCATTTATACCGATAAGGGGAATCCGGTTTTGGAGAGCCACTTCCATTATTTTAGTGATTTTCCGGGCATGCATCAGGCCTAAGGAGCCTCCTGCCACTGTGAAATCCTGTGCAAATACGCATACCGGTCGATTGTTGACGGTTCCTGTTCCAATAACAACACCATCGCCCGGCATATCTTTTTTATCCATGTCGAAATCGCGGGCTTCGTGCCTGATGAACATGTCGAATTCCATAAACGAGCCTTCATCGAGCAGCAGGCCGATTCTTTCGCGGGCCGTGAGTTTCCCCATGGCTTTTTGTTTCTCAATAGCCTGAACTCCACCACCCAGGCTTATCTGTTCACGTTTTGCAATCAGTTCTTCAACTTTGCGGTTTTTAGTCATACAAATTGGTATTGGTTAATATTCGGTTTATTTGGGCGCACTAAAATATAGCCCAAAAGCAATAAGAGCATATAAAATATTGGGAATCCACACAGCAAACGAAGCCGGAAACACCGCATTAATGGCAAACATACTCGAGAATCGCATAAACAGCACATAGGAAAAGCTCAGCAAAATACCGATTCCGATATTAAGGCCCATGCCCCCCTTGCGTTTGCGCGCCGAGAGGGTAACGCCTATCATGGTAAGGATAAAGGTGCTGAAAGGCGTCGCAATTCTTGAATATTTTTCGATTTCGGAGTTCACCACCTCCGGAGTCCCCATCATCTGCTGTTTCGCGATATAATCGTTCAGTTCCACGCGGTTCATGGCTTCCACAATTTCTTTTTTCTTGGTGAAATCCTTCGGGTTGATGTTGATGGCGGTATCGAGTCGGTTCCCTTCCACCAGCGTCTCGTTCAGTCCGTCGAAAGTTCTGATATAGTAGCTTTGCAATATCCACTTATTGGTGATAGAATCCCAAATCATATTGTCGGCATAGAGTTTCGAAACCAGCTTGCTATTTTCGAATTTCTCGAGGGTAAGCCGATAGCCCACATTTCGGGTGATATTGAAGCTTTCGAGGTAAATGTATACGCCGGGGCTGATTTGCCGGTGCATATCGATTGCCCCGATAGTGGCTCCCGATCCTTTCAGGTAGTTTTCCTGAAATTCGAGCCGTACCTTATTGGCTGATGGGATAACAAAATTACCCAGCGAAAAAGTGAAAGCCGTAATAATGGCAGCAGCGATAAAATAGGGCAGCAAAATCCGTTTAAAGCTCATACCGTTGCTTAGCATGGCAATAAACTCGCTGCTCTGAGCCATTTTGGATGTAAAAAATATTACTGAAATAAACACAAACAATCCACTGAAAAGGTTGGCGAAATAGGGTATGAAGTTCAGGTAATAATCGAAGATAACCACTTGCAGCGAAGCATTCCGGTCGATAAAATCATCCATTTTTTCGCTCAGGTCGAAAACAATGGCAATGGCCACAATCAGACCTAAGGCAAAAAAGAAAGTGCCTAGAAATTTACGGATAATATAGATGTCTATTTTTTTCACAAGCGGCGGCCAATTTCTTTCAATACGGTGGTTTTCCACGAAGCAAAGCTACCATCGGCAATGGTTTCTCTTATGGTTCTCATCAAGCGCTGGTAAAAAGCCAGGTTGTGAATACTGGCAATCTGAGCCCCCAGCATTTCGCCCGAAATAATCAAATGACGCAGATAAGCCTTCGAATACTGATGGTCGACAAACACATCGCCTTCCTCGTCGAGCGGGCTTAAATCGCTTTCCCATTTTTTGTTTTTAATGTTGATATTCCCATGCATGGTGAAGAGCATTCCGTTGCGACCGTTGCGTGTGGGCATTACACAATCGAACATATCAACACCTCGTGCCACTGCTTCAATAATATTTTCGGGGGTACCCACACCCATCAGATAGCGTGGTTTATCTTGCGGAAGAATTGCGTTTACCACTTCTATCATCTCATACATTACCTCATTGGGTTCACCCACCGACAATCCGCCAATGGCATTACCTTCGGCACCAATGGCTGCAATTGTTTCGGCCGATTCGCGCCTAAGGTCGGTAAACATGCTGCCCTGAACAATAGGGAAGAAAGTCTGAGAATGTCCATACAAGGGCTCCGTAGCATTGAAGTGGTTCCATCCACGCGCAAGCCATAAATGGGTTAAATCTAAGGATTTTCGGGCAGCCTTATACTCACACGGGAAAGGCGTACACTCATCAAAAGCCATTATAATATCGGCCCCTATAATGCGCTGAATGTCAACCACATTTTCGGGTGTAAACACATGTTTCGACCCATCGATGTGCGACTTAAACACGGCTCCATCTTCGGTGAGTTTGCGGTTTTCGGCAAGCGAAAACACCTGATATCCGCCACTATCGGTAAGAATGGGTCTGTTCCATCCGTTAAAACGATGCAAACCACCTGCTTCTTTTAAAATTCCGGTACCGGGACGAAGGTAGAGGTGATAGGTATTTCCAAGAATTATCGGAGCATTGATATCGTCGGCCAATTCACGAAAGTGTACACCTTTTACGGTTCCGGCAGTACCCACCGGCATAAACACAGGTGTTTCAATAATACCGTGATCGGTTTCAATCATTCCCCGCCTTGCGTGGGTGGCCGGGTCGAGTTTATGTAGGCTAAACTTCATTCCTAAAAATTGCCCAAAGATAAAAAAAACATTATACCCCACACCCATCACAGGTATAAAGCTATGAGCATTACATTGTTACTATTGGGATATATTGATGTAAGTCCTGAAACCGGTGACTTAAAAACAGCATGGTAACACTTTTATCGGGCGCTTACCTGACAACCGTTACAATTCCCGTGCGCGGTTCTTCGCCATTCAGGAAATTGAAGATATAGATGTAGGGAGCTGTAGGTACTGGCTTTCCGTTATAGGTACCATCCCAGGGTTCCTCGCTTCCTTTTGCCTCGTATAATGCCTGTCCCCATCGGTTAAACACCTGTACATAACTGTCGGGGTACAGCTCGACATTTTCGATAATCCAGGTATCGTTAATGCCGTCGCCATTGGGGGTGAAAGCATTGGGTATTCGTATGCAATCTTCGGGACGATCAGTAAGAACAATGGGGCCTATTTCGGTTGTACACGCCCTGGCGTCAACCACCGTAACCATATATTCCCCTTCGACCAGTCCACTGATGATAAATACCGGTGACACGCCACCCGACCATGCAAACTGGTAAGGTTCGGTACCTCCTACAGCTGCGACTTCGATGTAACCGTCGTGGTTTCCGATACAACTTGGGCTACCACTAACCCATGTTGCCGACAGTGCTGCCGGCTGCGAAACTACTGCTATGGTTGATGTTACACAAGCGTTGGCATCGGTAACGGTCAGGTTATACATTCCTTCATACAGATTCGTAATATCTTCTTCGTTAGTGGTAAAAGTTCCCATGAGCCACTCGTAAGAATACGGAGGTGTTCCGCCGGTAACATTCAGGTTTACCGCACCATCGTGTTCTCCGAAACAACTGATATGAGTTACCACCATGTTGAGAGTTACCGGGGCATCGGGTTGATTAACCACTACATTGCTCACTAAAGTACAATTGTGTGAATCGGTTATGGTAAGCACATAGTTGCCGGCAACAACATCTGCCAAACTTTGGCTGCTGCTGCCATTCGACCAGAAATAGGTATAAGGAGCCGTTCCACCCGAAACGTTTACTGAAGCCGAGCCATTGTTGCCTCCATAGCAGCTGACGGGTGTTGCTGAAGAGGCAGCAAAAATTGCCGTCGGCTGACTAATCATTTGTGACTGTGAGCCACTACAACC
The DNA here is from genome assembly GCA_029564465.1 of Bacteroidota bacterium. Taxonomy (GTDB): domain Bacteria; phylum Bacteroidota; class Bacteroidia; order Bacteroidales; family ML635J-15; genus JAGOEF01. Next base: position 16,705 of record JAKQPY010000237.1, read on the forward strand.
CCACGAATCGGTGGCTGTAACACTGTAAATACCGGCACTCAGGTTTTGAACCGTTGCACCAGTGGCGCTGTTGGACCACAGATAGCTCACCGGACTGATTCCATTAATCATCTCAGCTGTGAGTACAGCATTCGATTCACCATTACAAAGTATGGGTTGAGTTTCGGTGATATGAACCACTCCGGTTCCCTGCATGCCCACATAAACCACTGCACTGGCTGTGCACGAATTTGCATCGCTGACCAAAACTGTATAGGTTCCCGAGATCAAGCCCAGGGCCTGCTGACTGGTAGAGCCACCCGTCCAAGAATACGAGTATGGCATTGTGCCGCCAATTACCTGAGCTGAAGCACTGCCAAGGGTTATACCGCATTGTACCGGCTGCGAGGTGGCTGCAACCTGTAAGGCTACCGGCTCGGTAATGAGTATCTGATTGGTGATGGTACATCCATGGGCATCGGTCACTGTTACGTGATACATCCCTGCGGGCAAATTGCTCGCAGTAGCCTGCGTTGAATTACCCGGGTCGTCCCAGTCGTAAGAATATGGGCCCGTTCCGCCGGTAACAATCGCAATTGCGGCACCATCAGCCATTCCGGCACAGCTTACATTCTGTACATTGCTGAACTGAAGACTCAATGCATTGGGCTCGGTGATGGTAAACTGCTCAAATACCTGACATCCGTTGGCATCAAAAACGGTAACCGACCAGGTTCCGGCCGGAAGGTTATTGTTGAATGCCTGATGGCTGTTATCGTAATTCCATGTATACGAATACGGAAGGGAGCCCCCGGTTACCGATGCAACGGCACTTCCGTTCGACTCGCCAAAGCAGTTCACATGATTATTAATGGTAACTGTAAGGTTCATACCTGATGGCTCTGTTAGTACCACCTGAATATCGTCGCTGCAGCCATAGGCATCTTCTACGGTAATATTGTAGGTACCGGCAATCAGGTTTGTAGCCGTAGGCCCGTTTGTACCTGTAACAGGGTTCCATGTAAACACAAAGTTGGGTGTACCCCCATTTACGTCTAAGCTGATACTCCCATTGGCTGAGCCGTTGCATCCGGGCATAACCACTGCATCAACACTCAGTTCGGGAACTGTGGTTACCTCGGTCTGGGCAGTGGCTGAATTACTACAACCATTCAGGTCAGTATAGGTGTAGCTAATTGTATGCACACCGGCACCGGCGAGTGCAGGGTTGAAGTTACCACCCGATACTCCGGGACCACTGAAACTGCCCCCTGCCGGTGTCCCTGATAATGGAACAAGTCCTGCATTGGCACAATACTGCGGCGCCAGTGCATTGATACTGACATTGGGCAAGGGATTCACGGTAACCAGTTTTGAGTCGGAAGCAGAGCATCCGTTTGCATTGGTTACAGTAACACTATAATTGCCTGAAACGCTTACCTGAATTGTCTGGGTATTAACGCCGGTCGACCAAAGGTAAGTGGTCATTCCGGCACCTGCATCCAGGGTAACAGGAACATTGTTAACACACACATTCTGATCAGAACCAAGGTTCAGTGGAGGAGTGGCGTTTACCGTAATATTCATGGTATAAACATAGGCACAGGCTCCTGCCGAAGGTGTAAAAGTATAGGTTGTGGTTCCCGGTGCGGATGTGCTAATTACTGCAGGGTTCCATGTCCCCGGAATTCCGTTCAGCGAAGTTGCCGGCAAGGCAGCCGGTGTTTCGCCTACACAATAGGGTCCCAACGGGTTGAATGACGGAGCCACATTGCTGCGATGCAATATATAGGGACGAGTCGAGAAATCGTTCCATGCGGTTTTTGAAGCCACGCTAAAAGGAACACCGGCGTTCACCGTGCTTCCGGCAACGATGTCCCAAATATTACCGGGATTCATCCACTTCGAAAGACCTTCCCAGTTACCATCAGCAGCCGCATCGAAAAAGATATCGAGTTTTGCGGCGGTAGCCCCTGCAGTTCGGTCAATCTGATGATAGAACAAGGGATTTACCTGGCAAATGTCGGGATCAATCGCATTCACACTATATCCTTCGGTGGTTGCATTCACATTGGCCAAACGCGCTGTGTAGGTGTTGGCAGCATTGGTTGTGGGGGTAATTTCCACGGGGCGGTATCGGGTCACACCCAGACTCGAACCCACCGGAAATAAATAAGCTACTGCCGTATTGGTGTTACGCGAAAGGTAACCTCCATTCAAACTCGATACAAAACCCGTAGTCCTGATAATGGCATTCGGGTTGGAATTCTGCATAAAAAAGGCGTAGGTTTCGGTCTGGAGCTCCAAATGCTTCAAATCGAGCACACCTGTAGCTGATTGGTTAATGGCCTGAGTCTTAAGCCCCGAACCATCGAGCGTGAGGTTGTAAAAAGCCGAAGCCACACTGCCGCCCAATAGCTGATTTCCTCCTTCGAACAATACAGTACCCGTTCCCGAGGTAAATATCGAGTTGTTGTACCAGTTGCCAAGTAAACGGATACGGCCATCACCCAGCAACGTGGCATCGTTGGTGATGTTTTGCGAAACAAACATCTCGGCGGGGGTTCCTGCTGTTTCGTCAATATTCATCTGACCCGCAGCCGCATTGCGAACACTTCCGTTCACATAGATATATGCTCCGCCGGTAGCCTGAATCTGAGCTCCGTTGTTGAAAAGGACCTGAGCAGTTAAATCAGCAACAAATCCAATCAGAAGAAAGAGTAATATGGGGAAGGTTTTACGCATACCTGTCAGGCTTTTTTAACTTAGTTTATTCCGATTTTGGTTGAGGTACTTTTGTTTCATCTGACGAAGTAACTTGCTCTATTAGAACCGGATTTTTACCCTGCATGTTTCTGTTGGTCTCCGCAACAGTTGAATTGTAATACTTAATTGCAGCGGCTTCACCAGCAAAAACTGGAGGCGTTTGTGGCGTTGATTTCTGCTTTGTTTGTAAATTGACCAATTGTTCCCAACTAGGAGGATTGGTCAATAAAAAATTCAGGTTATCAACCATTCGTTGTAATTCAGCAATCTCTGAGGCATCATGAATATTGGTCATTGGAATTACAGGAACTAAATAAAATGAAGTAAAAGCATGCGTAATTACATCAGCAACTGATTTAGCTTCTAAAGAAGTAATGTTTACGTTAAAGACCTCAGGAAACAATTTTACAAAAGTTCCTATTCGGGCTTTTTCATCTTCATTACAAACTTTTTGTCCAAAAGCAAAGCCGGTAACAACAAGTATTGCGGCTAAAAATACAATTATCTTTTTCATAATCTACGTTTTAACGTTTCAATTCTACTACGTGTAATTGATGACCATAATATGTCATTCCACCACTTGGATAATATGCACGCAGTTCGTAAGTATGTACTCCTGATGTCGGCTCATCCATCCATTGAACATGCACAGTTTTATCCTGATTTACTGTTGAAACCTCGCTTACTTCACACAATAAGGTTCCATCTCGATATATATAGAAGCATACAAAACTGGTCGTACTTGTTTTGTAATAATCAACTTCACCATGAATCCACACCACGCTGTTGGCAACTCCAGTACCATGGGTTGTTATTGAAGTTGAACGTAAAAGATATGTCCCAGTGTAGTATGGTAATGTTGATTGACCATATTCAATTTCCTGATTGTAAAAATCACCTGTAAGTTTCAGTGAATAAACGGAACTTGCAGCAGAACCATCGTAAGTCAACGAGTGGGTAGCAATTTCGCCCCGGATAGATCCGTCATAATATGCACCCAACAATCCAGCAGAACCCACGTAGTCACAAAAATTGTAACCCGCAACTCCAGCAGTAAATTGGTTTCCCCAGTATGAATAGCCCTTTATTGCAGCATCTACACCACCAACACCCCAAGATGTACCGCCATTGGCAATACCACTTGTACCAAGACGATAGCTGTAAAGTCCTGTTCTGTTTGCACCGTAACTTGTTCCAGGTCGATATATATATACTTTATAATCATCAATTGCTGTGGATCCAATTCCTATATTTCTATTATCATTTTCGTGGATTTCGGTACATGTTGCGGCTGAACCATCAGATTTAATTACATAATTAGCATTTGTACAACCCACTGGACCTGTTGGGCCGGTGGCGCCTGTAGCACCGGTAGCACCTGTGGCTCCTGTAGCACCCGTAGCACCTGTAGCGCCTGTGGCTCCCGTAGCACCCGTAGCTCCTGTAGCACCCGTAGCACCTGTAGCACCTGTAGCACCCGTAGCACCTGTAGCGCCCGTAGCTCCCGTGGCTCCGGTCGGACCTATGGGACCTTGTGGACCAACAGCTCCGGTAGCACCTGTGGCTCCCGTAGCACCTGTAGCGCCTGTGGCTCCTGTAGCACCGGTAGCACCTGTGGCTCCCGTAGCACCGGTAGCACCTGTGGCTCCCGTAGCACCTGTAGCGCCTGTGGCTCCTGTAGCACCTGTAGCACCTGTGGCTCCTGTAGCACCCGTAGCACCTGTAGCGCCTGTGGCTCCTGTAGCACCTGTAGCACCTGTGGCACCGGTAGCACCTGTAGCACCTGTAGCACCTGTGGCTCCTGTAGCACCTGTAGCACCTGTGGCTCCCGTTGCACCTGTGGCTCCTGTCGGACCTATGGGACCTTGTGGACCAACAGCTCCGGTAGCACCTGTAGCGCCTGTAGCACCTGTAGCGCCCGTAGCGCCTGTGGCTCCTGTAGCGCCTGTGGCTCCTGTAGCACCCGTAGCACCTGTAGCGCCTGTGGCTCCTGTAGCACCCGTAGCACCTGTAGCACCTGTGGCTCCTGTAGCACCTGTGGCACCGGTAGCACCTGTAGCACCCGTGGCACCTGTAGCGCCCGTGGCTCCTGTAGCACCCGTTGCTCCTGTGGCTCCGGTCGGACCTATGGGACCTTGTGGACCAACAGCACCAGTAGCACCCGTGGCACCCGTAGCTCCAGTCGGGCCGGGATCACCTTGTAAACCTTGTGGGCCGGTAGCTCCCGTGGCTCCGGTCGGACCTATGGGACCTTGTGGACCGGTAGCGCCTGTAGCGCCTGTCGGGCCGGGGTCACCCTGTAAACCTTGAGGACCGGTAGCTCCGGTGGCTCCGGTCGGACCTATGGGACCTTGTGCTCCGGTAGCGCCTGTGGCACCTGTCGGGCCGGGGTCACCCTGT
>JAKQPY010000267.1:0-1194 GCA_029564465.1 Bacteroidota bacterium
ATAGTTTTTTAGAATTTTTCACCGAAATAAACAATAAATAACAAACTTTCCCGGACGCACACAGCGCACCAGCCGAACTGAATCGACAGTTATCGCCGGAATGATCGACCGGAATGGGAGTTTTTCACAATTTAAACGAAATAGGTAAAATGGCAGAAGTAAAAAACTTAATTGAAGGATTAACCGACGAAATCCTGAGAGTGACAGAAATACAAAAAGAATACGACGCCTTGCCGCATAACGCCGGGGCTTTTGCGTCTGCGTTAATGACGGTTGCAATAAAAGAGGCAAGAGAATCGCAGGCAAGCGGCGACATTATGCGAATGATGCCAGCATTGAAAGAGTTGCAAGAATTTGAGTATTAACATGACAGACATTCTACAAATACTCTTAACAGGGCCGTTACCAGTAGCGGGTGCGGCCCTGCTCGCTCTGCTTTTGTTGTCAGCAATTAAGGCAGCGCGGCGCGGTGTGTCGCTTACATTTTCGGGCGTTGCGCTGCTTAGGTCGTTCGTTTTGCGGTTTACAATTTGGAACGGTGTTTTAATTTCGCTGCTTTCTTTTGTGTTGTACTCATTCAGGTATGAGGTATCCGACGCGATCCAGTACGCAGAGCAGCTATACCGCCCGGTGTATGTTGTGCAATACGACAGCACAGAGCTGGTGCGCGCTTATCAAAAGCGTTTATCTGTTCATTGTTCGCCGATGGAATATAAAACCGTTACCGATAGCGTTGCGGCGTGGAACCGTGAATTTGGATTGGAGCCGTCCGCTATTTACGAATGCGCGCTACCTGAGTGCGGAATGAATCCGTTTGTGATCCGCAACGATGGAAAGGCTGCCGGGTTTATTCAGTTTACAAATACCGGACTATCAGGTAGCGGCGTTACGCTCGACCAGGTCAAAAGCTTATGCCAAACCAGAAACACGACCGAAATAATGAGGTTGACGGGTTGGTATTTACGCAGCCGGGCAAACGGTAGGAAGTTTACCACCGGGGCAGACGTGTACGCGCTTGTCTTTGCGCCCGTTTGCCTCGAAAAGCCGGAAGCGTTCGTACTGTACGCCGGAGCAAACAATCCAGCGTACTACCTAAATAGGGGATTGGACGGTTGGGAAATTGACGGGAATAAGGTCGTTCGTAATCCCTCAAAAATAGATCACCAAATTACAAAAAAAGAGTTAAATTTGTGG
>JAKQPY010000009.1:0-19595 GCA_029564465.1 Bacteroidota bacterium
GCAGTAGCCGGAGGGCAGTTGTTGCTGTCGGTAATTGTCACAAAATAGTTGCCGGCAGGTAAGCCCGAAACCACCGCGGTGTTTCCGACGGTAGTGCCTCCATTGTTTTCCCAATGGTACACATACGCAGGCGTTCCTCCGGTAACCGACACAGAAACACTTCCGTTGGAATTTCCGAAGCAGGCAAGGGCGTCGCCGCTGGCAGCAGCTACAGCGATGGCATTGGGCTGAGTAATGGTAATAATTGTATCCCAGCTATAACTTAAAGCATCAGTTATGGTTAGATAATAATTGCCTACAACCAGATTTGTTACCTGTGAAGTAGTTGATAGTATTGTTCCCGACGAGTTTTCCCAAACATAATTATAGGGTGGTGTTCCACCAAAACCGGGTATGTCAATTGTTCCATCGGCATATCCTAAACAGCTTACATGTACTAAATGAGAAATCAAACCAGTGAGCTGGTCGGGAGGCTGACTGACTACGACACAATCGCTGGCAGTACAGGAATTAAAGTCAGTGATTGTAACGCAATAGGTTCCTGCAAAAAGACCTGTAATTTGATTACTTGTCCCGATTACAATACCCGGATTAGCCTGATTTTCCCATTGATAAGAATATGGAGCTGTACCTCCGCTGACGACTGCTGTAGCCGTTCCGTCGAAATTTCCATAGGTTGAAGCATCGGTGTGGGAAATAACAATTCCTATAGATGAAGGGTCTGTAATGGTGATTGATTGTGACCCGGTGCATCCGTTTATATCTGAAACGGTTACGTAATAATTTCCTGCCGGAAGTCCAGAAATTGCTGCGGTATTGCCCACAACAACAGCAAGCCAATTCTCCCAGTGAAAAGTGTAACCCGGTGTGCCACCGCTTGCAGATGCTGATAAGCTGCCTGTGCTAAAGCCATTACACAAAGGTGTTGCAATCAACGAAGCAGATACTAAAACCGGAGTAGGTTCACCTATCGTAAACACTCCGGTGCTTTGGCAATTGTTTACATCAGTAACGGTTACCTGATAATTTCCGGCAGTAAGATTCGAAAGGGTATGCGATACATTTGGTGAATTCAAAATTGAACCATTTGTTGTTCCATTTGAATATGTCAGATTATAGGTTGGAGTGCCACCCGAAATTGTGATTATTGCACTTCCATCGGAAGAACCATTACATAAAGCATTGCTCAGGGGAACTGCTGTTAATGTAAGTGCATTAGGCTGACTGATCGTAGCCATAGCTGAGTATGTACAGGCCTGACTATCGGTAACCGTGATGTTAAATACTCCTGCTGTAAGTCCCGTTATTGTATGAGGCCCTTCATTCACTCCTGCCTGACTTCCCGAAAAAGCGCCGTTTGTCCAGCTGAATGAAAAGGGTGGAGTACCCCCGTTGAACGAAACCTGTATTTCGGCATCGCTGTTTCCGTTGCACGAGGGTTGTTGTATCAGATTCAATGTGCTTGTAAGTGCAACCGGTTGCGTAATTGTAAATGTGAACACACCGGAGCAAAGATTCGCATCACTGATGGTAACTGAATAATTTCCTGATGTAAGTCCTGTTAAACTATGTGGTCCATTGCCTGCCGAAGTAAGGTTGCCTGTTGTAATTCCATTTGTCCAGTTCACGTTATAAGGTGCCACTCCGCCGGAAATAGTAAGGCTCGATGAGCCATTGTTACCTGAATTACAGCTTACATTTTGTGAAACACTGAAAGAACCGTTGATTGCTGATGGTTGTGTAATATTGAAACTAATGGTTTCAATACATAAATCCTGATCGGTAATTTGAATTGTATAGGTGCCAGCCGAAAGATTTACAAGGAAATATGTTCCGGCCCCTACGTTGTTTAATACTCCTGATGTCGACCCATTTGACCATGTAATATTGTAAGGATCGTTTCCTCCCGATACAATTAATTCAGCTATTCCGTTGCTGCCACCATTGCATGTAACAGGAATTATTTGAACTGCAGTTGCATCAATATCAACCGGTGAAGTAATAATAACCGAAGCAGATGCACTGCAACCGTTAATGTCAGAAAGTGTCACTGAGTACATACCTGCAATCAGGTTGGCCGCTATACCATCGGAGCTGTTATCTCCATTGCTCCATATAAATGAATATGGAATGGTTCCGCCCGTTCCGGTTGCGGTAGCAATACCATTGGCATTTCCACAAGTAGCCTGCAATGTTTCTGATGCTGTTACCGACGGAAGTGTGTTTATATTTACAACAACACTGGTGGTGTTCGAACATCCTGTATTATCGGTAACTGTAAGGTTGTATGTGGTTGTTACAGCCGGAGTTACTGTGTGGTTGTTGCCAATACCCAATCCATTATCCCATGTGAAAATATAGGGTGCTGTTCCACCTGATGCTGTGGCCGTCAGGTTAACCGGCTGGTTCGCACATTGCGGATTCGGCGATGCGGTGATGGCAGGGGTGGGTAGCTGGTTTACCTGTACCAGCACTGACGTGAGTACCGAACAGCCGTTGTTGTCGGTTACGGTAACTGAGTAGGTAGTGTTAGCAATCGGGTTCACCGTATGGTTCTGACCGATTCCTAACCCATTATCCCAGTTGTAGGAGTAAGGGGCAGAGCCACCTGAACCTGTTGCACTGAGATTTACCGGACCGGTGCTGCACTGCGGGTTCGGCGATGCGGTGGCAGTAACCGAAGGCAGGGTGTTTACCTGTACCAGTACTGAACCCAGCGCTGAGCATCCATTAGCATCGTTTACCGTAACTGTGTATGTGGTGTTTACAACGGGGTTAACCGTGTGGTTTTGCCCTGTTCCCAGTCCATTGTCCCAGTTATAGGTGTAGGGGCCGAGGCCACCGGAACCGGTTGCGGTGAGATTAACGGGCTGATTACTGCATTGGGGATTAGGCGACGCAGTAGCAACAACCGCTGGCAACTGATTTATAACAACATTGACATTCGCTGATCGGGTACATCCTCTTGCATCGGTTACAGTAACCGTATACGTTGTGTTCGAAGCCGGATTGACAATATGGCTTTGCCCTGCTCCCAATCCGTTGTTCCATGTATAAGTATAGGGTCCCGGAGTTGTTCCGGCGTTGGCATTCAACGTAACCGGCTGGTTTGCACATTGAGGATTGGGTGTGGCTGTTGCCGACAATGTAGGTAACTGATAAATTGTTACCGGGACTGTTATTGTTGCAGAGCAACCATTTGCATCTACCACTGTTACACGGTAATTGGTTGAAGTGGTAGGGCTAACCGTTTGATTTGGACCGGTACCTAGGCTGTGGCTCCATGTGAATGTGTAGGCCGGTGTACCACCGGTGGCACTTGCACTCATGTTCACCGGTAGGTTCCTGCATTGGGGATTAGGTGATGCGGTAGCTGTTAATACCGGCACCTCGTTTATGCTTATTTGTATCTCGTTTGAATATGCAGGGTTGCATCCATTTCCATCGCAGGTATAAACACAGCGGAATGGCCGGTTGACAAAAGCATCTGTACCGGGTATTATGTATTGATTGCTATTAACACCAATGTTTATCCATATGCTACCGTCAAAATATTGCCATTGATAAGTACAATTTCCTGCGCCTCCCGAAGAAGATGCATTTAGTGTAACGGTATTGTTTTGACAGGCTACAGTTCCTCCCGAAGTGATTGAAATAGCAGGGTCTGATATAACACTTACATCAATAACAGGACCGTCGGGTATTGCACATCCTGTTCCAGTCACCATGTAAACCGGCTGATATTGCCAATTTCCCAAGCCCGGACTATCAGGCGATGTTACGGTTGTCCAGGCCGACACTGCATTTGGCCTTCGTTGCCAGGTTAGTGTTCCACCGGCACCATTAATAATATTGGCGGTAAGGGTAAAGCTGCCTCCGTCGCAAATCGGGTTTGGAGTTACCGTTACAACTCCCCATTGAGGAGCTTCAGCAATTGTTATGGTAATTGTGTTTGAGACTGCATCATCGCAGGCAGTCCCGGTGCAGGTGTACCAGCAACGGTATTGTCTGCCTGAGAAGGCAGTTGCAGTAGGTACTGAATATGTAGCGCTGTTGCCTCCAATATTTGTCCAGGTTGCTCCGGCATCATCTGAATATTGCCATTGATAACTGCAAATTCCTGAACCACCGATGATATTACTGTTTAAAATAATTGAACTGCCCACACAGGCCTCGGTACCAGAAGCGCTGATAATATTGATTGCAGGGTCGTAAACGTTGATTGTTACGGGGCCTGCCCAGTCGCGGCAATTTGTTGATCCCGACTGAACCATAACCAGATAGTATAAAGTGCCTTCAACAGCCGGTGCAGGTGGGTCGTAGCTTGTACCTATTTCACCGGGGATATTTGCAAATCCAAGGGGTGGTATAATACAGAAAGAGCTGCACTCCATCCACTGATATGTATATGTTCCCAGCCCCCCTGAAGGAGGATTTGAGAATAGAATGGCAGCCGGGTCATCTCCAAAGCAAATATCTTGGTTACTTTGAATATCTCCCGGGTCGAAGGGAACATAGGATGGGTGATTTAATGTGAGGAGAGTCCCTGAAGAAGCACGAACAGGAGCTCCTCCAAACGAAGCACCTTCGATTCCCCCGTCAACATTTACGCTGGGATTGATACTATTATTCAGACAGGGGTTTACAAATATTTTTATTTTGCCACCGGATCCACCTCCACCTCCTTTGGGGTTACTAAAGCAACTTCCAAGCAATTGATTTGGAATGCCTGCGTCTCCTCCATTACCACCGATACATTGTATTGTCCCTGAAATATTTGCTACGTTTGTCGACGAAATCAGAATTCCGCCTCCCGAACCGCCACCGGCACCACCACCGGCACCACCTGAACCAATATTGTTCCCGTAAATAAGGCCCGGACCGCAATTATCAACCTCTTCGATGTTCCCGTCTGCATAGCAGTCGTATTTATTGTCGGATGATGCTCCGCCTCCGTTTCCGCCTGCCAATCCGTTTGTTCCATTAGCATAAATTGCACCCGATGCGGGCATAGTAAAAGTATTAGCAGCAATCAATTCGACACGTCCACCACCATTTCCGCCATTTCCTCCGTTACCGCCGGCAGTATAGCCACCGCCACCACCGGAGCCACCGCCACCACCGCTTCCGGCATCAACCGAAAAGCTGGAGTTATCCCCATAGGCAGCCGCAACACCGTTGGCAACACCGCCTAATCCTCCGTTTATAACATAAACGATGGACGCTTGTCCACCATTTCCACCGCTGCCACCTGTTCCATGGTGAGAACCTCCGCTGGCTGAGCCGCCGCCGCCACCACCGGCAATATATCCATCGGAATTGGTGCAGTTGCGGGCAAAACAAAGTGCAGGTAAACCTCCATTGCCACCGGCTAATCCTCCTCCCGGTCCTGAACCATTGCTTCCACCTAAGCCGGGTTGTCCCGAACTGCAACTTGCGCCACCGGTTGCTGCTAAACCTCCGTTACCACCTGTACCTCCGTTACCGCCCACACCCGTTGCGTCGATACTGCCATTGATAATAATATTTTGGGCTTCAATATGCAGAAAGGAACAAGATAGATTTACTGTAACACCTGCAGATACTACAAAATTGTTAATATTGATGTGGTTGCCGCACAGACTGGTGTTACTACCGATTATCAGGTCAGCACCGGCATAATCGGTAGTTTGCGAAAATAATGGTGCGAAACCGGTTAATCCGATGAGTAGTATTTGTAGTAATACAATAAGCCTTTTATATTGACTTACAACAATTTTCATAAATGATAATTTCTAGTTCAAACGCACTACGAAGATACGACGATTATTAAAAAAAGCAGTAATTTCTTATCAACAAAATGTTGATAAATAGCCTTGTATATGAGGATTTAACATTAATTTCATGTGTTAAATACAGGCAGCCAAAACTGTATTTTTCAGTCTTACTTGAATGTGTTAAAAGCTGGGGCTCGAAACTCCTTCCTCTTTGGGTTTTATATACATTGCGAGGCTTATTTCGTGTGCACCACTGCTTACATTCCTCAAACGGGAAACAACAATATCGTAGGAGTAATTGATGATAAACTGCTTGTATTGATAACCGGCCTGCAACACCAGCGCATCTCCGGTAGCAAAAATAAGAGAGGCTGATATTTTGTTTTTGTGAAGATAGTTTACCCCAATGTCCATTTTAAATGGAGTTCCCGGTGCCACATACATATTTATATGCGGGGTTATTACACTTTCGCTGTAGGTTGGAATAAAATGGTATGCACCGCTCAGGTAAACATGGCGGACAGACTGTATGTTTCCAAAACTTTCGTCAGATTCATACATTTTAAACTTCGATTTAAAAAGCTGCTGAATTCCCAGACCAGCAAAAAACTTATCTGAATAAAGCATGATTCCTGCGTTTGCATCTGGTTTCCATGCGGCATCGTTTAAGTTTTGCACCACCGAATTATCACCCTGTTCATGCAGTGTTATAAGATCGCCGCGTACCCTATAGTTTGTAACAGTCCATCCAAGACCGAAAGAAATATTGAATAAACCGGTTTTCAAAATGTAGGAATAATTCAGATTGATGAAAGTCCGGCGGGTAGGACCTGTTAAATCGTTTGAAACAAACGCACCGGCAGCCATGTCTTCTCTGAATCGGTATTTTCCTGCTAGGCTCGAAATGGTTGGTGCACCGCTAAAACCTACCCACTGACTTCGGTGATTCAGGTATATATCGGGTGAATTGGCTTTGCCGATACTGGCCGGGTTGAGGAATATACTGTTGAATTCCTGATACCTGAACTGTGGAAGCTGTTGTGCCGAAACGCTGAAGATAACTCCAATCAGAATGGCCACTACAAATGTTATCTTTTTCATCGTCTATCTGATTATTGTTACATGACCTTTTAACGCATCTTTTCCTGCCCCCGGTTCAATTACATAATAATAGGTGGCTTCAGGTAAAGGCTTGCCGTTGTATGTTCCATCCCAATTATTGGCATAGAATTCTGATGAAAATACCAGGTTGCCGTTTCTGTTGTATACCCATACCTGATTGAATTCAAACTGCTCAATGTTTTCGATATGCCATATATCATTCACCCCATCTCCGTTTGGAGTAAATGTATTGAAAACTATAAGGCAGAACTCAGCCTCTATCAATTCGATAGCAGAAACACTGATGCAATTGTTTGCATCGGTTATGGTCAGATAATAAAACCCATCGCGGATGTTGAGAATTTCGTTTTGTGTTGAACCAACTGACCATTGATAATTGTATGGGTTAGTTCCTCCGGTTGTGTTCGAAATAATTGCGCCATCAAAAATTGCGGTACAACTTGGAGCTGTAACTGTTATTCCCGGATTAATCGAATCGGGTTGGTTAACAATGATTAGTATTGTATCGGAACAATTGTATAAATCGGTTGCTGTAACAATGTAGCTTCCGGCAGCCAGATTATATGCAGTGTCGTTCAGCGTACCATCCGGCCAAATGAAGCTGAGCGGGTGAACACCCGTGGGCAAGTCAACGCTTGCAACGGCAATATTGTCGCCATAACAGAGATTGGGCATGATGACCGAGCCGGTAGCCGTTATGGTACCCGAAGTCGAAACGTTCAAATTTACCGAAGCAGTACATCCGTTGAAGTCAGTTACACTAACCCAGACAGCCCCGGTGGGTAGTCCGACAGCGTGTGAGTCTGTTTCACCGTTCGACCAAAGGAAACTGTAAGGTTCTGTTCCTCCGGATGCGTTTGCAAAGCCCTGACCGGGAGCTACACCACAATCAACCGGCAGAGTGCTTCCGTTGATGGTGAGTGTATTAGGTTGGGTAAACATGATGCTGTCGTTGTGCCAGCATCCGTTTGCGTCGGTAACCGTAACCTCAAAATACATATATGCTGGCATACCGGTACCCAGATTACCCGTTTGAACAACCCCGTTCTGCCATTCAACAACATAGGGTGGTGTTCCGCCGGTTGGAACAACATTGGCTGACGCGTCAGATAATCCAAAGCAGGAAACGTTTATAATTTCTTCGAAACTGAAATCAACTATGGTAGGCTGAGTTACCGTAACAGTTTGTACCAATTCACAGTCATGGGCATCGGTAAGGGTTACCGTATAATTGCCGGGTAACAAACTCGAAATTGTCTCCCCGTAATGATCGTTGCTCCAATGCAATATATAGTCAGGAGTACCCCCTGAGGCAACTGCAGTAATAGTACCATCGTATAATCCGAAGCAACTTACATTGGTAATTGTAAATTCTAGTAGCAAGGGTTCCGGTTCAGTTATCATTGCCAATGCAGTGTCGGAACAATTGTGCGAATCGGTCACTGAGACCATGTAGAATCCGGCAGGCAGGTTGTTTAAATTAGGGTTATGATTTTCCGGATCATGGAACCATGTGAAGTTGTATGGTTCTACACCGCCACTGGTCACTGTGAGTAAGGTGCCGTCGTTTGAGCTGTTACAGGTTAAATCGGTGTGATATAACACAGCCACCAGGGTGTCAGGTTCATTAATTACGTATAGATCAACCCAGTTACAATTATTATTATCGATAACCGTAACGCTGTATGCTCCGGCCGGCACATCAGTTAAATCCTGGGTTGTGGCTCCATTACTCCATAAATAATTATACGGAGGTGTTGCTCCAACCGGAGATACATTGATGGCTCCATTGGTCAGGCCATGGCATTGTACATCGGTAACCACCGTGTTAAATGTGAGCGCTGTCGGAGGTTCATTGATAAATACGGAGTCAACAATGGGGCAGCCGACCCAGTCTGAAATGGTTACATAGTGCCAGCCTGCTGATAATGTACTTGGGTTAGCCTCCTCACTGCCGCTCGGCTCCCAGTGGTAAAAATAAGGTGGCGTGCCTCCACTGACATTTGTATAAACAGTACCGGTGTGCATACCATGACATAAAATATCGGTTACTTCCAGATTGTAGTATAGCGGTGGATTTACCGAAATTGATATGGAATCATAGCTTTCGCATCCATGTAAATCCGTAATAGTAACCAGATAGTAGCCGGGAGGGGCATATATGCTGTCAAGATCCGACATGGTATTCGGGGTTACATGTCCGGTCGACCAGGTGTAGGTAAATGGCGGGACACCGTTCTGTGCTTCGGCATGTACATAACTATACGGGTCGCCAAAGCAATATGATGAGGCAAACAACAATGCGTTCACCTCCGATTTAGGTCGTGGTACTATGTAGGTCCCGGGAAATACAATATCCTCGGCAAAGTGCATTAATTCCCAGGTTTGATCGAACCAGGTAAGGGGGATGTACCCAAGTGGAATTTCCCAAACAAATAAGGGTCCGATTGTCCATGGACCAAAGTCTTTAGCCTCATCACCCGTGTCGTTTTCTTCGTAATACAGTGTCATTTCGATGGGTGGCGAAGAAACAGGTACGGGAATGTTCCCGGAATTTTCGGTAAGCGGTGGCAATTCGAACTTAGGTATTTCGATATCGGCAAACTCATTCTTAAAAGGAGTTATTATCGAAATGTTTACCTCAAGGGCTTCAATAAGTATCGAAAAGGCCATGCTGTCCCATGTGTGATTTCTTATGGTTGGCTGTATATTATACTGGACTCCGACGTACATACTATCCCACCCATGACAGGGATATGTGATGGTGAGGTTGTTACCGATAGCCATCCGCACAGAATCGTTGAACCCTGTCTCGACAACTGCGTTTCCGTTGTCGGGATTGTTGACGACGTACTCAAGTGGTATCGGAAAATTAAAGGTTCCCCAGATTGTCGGACAGAAATAAATGTCCTGTTGAAGATAGTTCCGCATCATAAGGGTTACTTCCAGCAGGCTGTATTCTATCTGAAAAACGATATCGCCCAAAGGCGTTTCAATCGGATACGAAATTGTGTCATTCAGAAAATCGATGGCCTCCTGTATCTGAGGCCCCTCAGGTGGTGGAATAAATCCTGCCATTACATAAAGAAATCCGATTACATCGAGGTGAACAAAAAGATACATACTATCGCCCTGCGCAATCAAACAATTATTGTCTAAATCGATATGGTCTTCGGTTTCAACAAATGGCAGGTTGATGTGTGCCTCGAAGTTGAACCCTACAAGATCGGTAAAGTCAACATCAATAGGCAGGTAATAATCGTGACAAAACTGAAACTGACCGTCGACGTAGCAAGGATAGATGCAATACTCATGCTCGCCATCAATGTGGAACAGAGTGTCGAGTGTGTAGGGTATTTGTACGGCAGGCGGTATGATTGGAATTGTGTCGCAGCCGAACACACAGACAATTATATTCATAAAAGGATTGAACATATACTCGAAATCGAGTGTGATGACGCCCACAGGAGGGAATTGGGTGCTTAAATCCCAACCCTCGGTAACCTCATAATCAGTATAAATTGTAGCAGGGCCTCCGTAATCGAAAGTTGTGTCTTCTGGGAAATCGAGATGTACTTCGATGGGATAATCCAGATCAAACTCACCGGTATAAAAGCCATGGGCTTCGAAGGTACTGGCGAGAATAGCCTGAATACCCACCTCAAACCCAACACCCAGTTGCATGCCGAGAATATCGGTCACTTCGGTGAAACCCCAGTTCTCGTCGATATTGACATCGAACAGCGATTGCTCAACATCAATCCCGTAAGCCCAGTCGGGGCCCCACATGTTCTGGTCGTGCGACGAGTACCACATGGAGTGGGTCAGATCGTTGTTCTGGCTGAACAAAGGGATTGAGAATGCAATAACAATTAACAGAGTAAAAAATTTCTTCATATCAAACTTTTATTGAACCGACAATAAAGATGCAATAAGCGCAGGGAACAACAGTTTTTTTAACTCGAGCGGGTAATTAATATTAACCCAGATGGTGTTTTCTGTTCCTGTAAAAAACATCAGTCTTTCGTACTCGGTGCCCTGACTTTGAAAACCAACCAAGAAACACACGGCATCTTTTCCGGTGGCAGTTGTGAAATATGTTTTTTCTTTAAAAGTATATCCCTGTTTTTGAATGTGGTCGGTAGTCATGCCATTTTCGATAGTGTGAAAATCAATGCCGGGGACTTCAACTACCTGAATGGTACAGGCTGAGCCCGGATGAACAAACCCCTTGATGTCGTTATCAACTTTAAAATATTCCGGGGGAATCATTTTTACATTGGTTCCCGACACAGAAACAAGTCGCGATTCATCGTATTGCATCTTGTTGTTTTTATCCTGAATAAACTGTTCAAGTGTTTGTGCCTGTAAACTCACCGAACTTATAATAAACACCAGAACTATTAACAAATAATGCTTCATTTTACGTGGTTTTAGCGTGCTAATATACATATTTTTTCAATCGGTTACCATGTGTGGTAGACGAATAATTTTAGAATCCGTTGTTTTCCGCTGAAAATTATTCAATAAATATTCCGTCAGACAGGGTATATGTTCTGTCGGTAAGTTTGGCATGCTGCATATTGTGGGTTACAATTACAAAAGTTTGCCCTGTTTTTTCGCGTAAATCGAAAATTATACGGTACAATTCCTCCGCATTTTTTGAGTCAAGGTTTCCGGAAGGTTCATCGGCAAGCACAACCGCCGGTTTGTTAATCAGCGCGCGGGCGATTGCTACCCGTTGTTTTTCACCGCCTGAGAGTTCGTTCGGTTTATGATTCAGCCTGTGATCGAGGTTCAGCATGCTCAGTAGATTTTTCGCTTCTTTTTCGCTGCTGTTACGTGGGTTTCCTGCAATAAATGCTGGTATACAAACATTTTCGAGAGCTGTAAATTCAGGCAACAAATGATGAAACTGAAAAACGAAACCAATTTTTTGATTCCGTAATGCTGCCAGTTGTTTTTCTTTCAGTTGCGAAATATCGGTTTTGTCAATTATAATTGAACCACTATCGGGTTTAAGCAAAGTTCCAATAATTTGAAGCAAGGTTGTTTTTCCGGCTCCGCTTTCACCGGCTACCGAGACTACCTCACCCGCTTTTACGCTGATGTCGATGCCTTTAATTACTTCAAGCGTTCCAAAAGATTTGGTAATGTTAGTTGCTGAAATCATAAAATTAAATTAAAGCCATAAAAATAAACATTTTTTCACAATCGGGTTTGATAACTTTTTACACGCTTGTGCGATAAGCCCTTGACATGTTGAAAACTCAAAACCGCGTTTTCGGGGAATCGCTGTTTTCTTGACTATTTTTGTCGACTCAGTAATCCGATTTTATAATATGGCAGAAAATAAGAAACCAATAGCAAAAACAATAGCCCAGCTCAATGAGGATTATGGCAGAATTCCGCCCCAGGCAGTCGATCTTGAAGAGGCGGTTTTGGGAGCAATTCTTATTGAAACAGATGCTATACACATGGTTACTGATATTCTGAGTCCTGCCAGTTTTTATAAATCGCAGCACGCCGAAATTTTCGATAGTATAATCAAGCTGAGCCGGAATCACCAACCCATCGACCTGCTTACTGTTACCGAAGAATTGCGCAAAAACGGCAAACTCGACGAAATTGGAGGCCCTTTTTACATTTCATCGCTCACCAACAGGGTTGGGACGGCAGCGCACATTGAGTATCATGCCAAGGTAATTCAGCAGAAATTTATTCAGCGAGAGCTGATACGTGTGGGAAGCGAAATTCAGACTAAATCATACGACCAGAGTGCCGATGTTGAAACCTTACTCAATTTTGCCGAGACTGAGGTTTTCAGGGTTTCGGAAGGGCAAATTAAAAAGGAAGCCCTGAGCCTTCGGCAATTGGTGCACGAAGTTGCTGAAAAAATTGAAGAAGCCAGTAAACGCGAAGATAAATTGTTGGGTGTTCCCTCGGGTTTTTCGGAACTCGACCGGCTTACAGCTGGGTGGCAACCCAGCGACCTGATTATTGTGGCTGCACGTCCCTCGATGGGGAAAACTGCTTTTGTACTCAGTATGGCCCGAAATATGGCTGTTGTGCACAAACAGCCCGTCGCTGTTTTTTCGCTCGAAATGAATAACCTGCAGCTTGTCAACCGTTTGATTTCGATTGAAGCTGAGTTGCCGAGCGATAAACTGCGGAGCGGGAACCTGAAACAATATGAATGGGCGCAACTGGAATCTAAAATAAAAGTTCTCGAAGAAGCTCCCGTTTACATTGATGATACGGCAGCAATTTCGGTGTTCGAGCTTAAGGCAAAATGCCGGAGACTGGTGCAGCATCGCGGGGTAAAGGCTATTATTATAGACTATTTACAGCTTATGACTGCCGGGACCGATATGAAAGGTAACCGTGAGCAGGAAGTAAGCACCATCAGCCGCTCGCTGAAAGCGATAGCCAAAGACCTGAATGTACCCATTATTGCACTGAGTCAGCTGAACCGTTCGGTAGAAGTACGCACCGGTGATAAACGCCCTCAACTCTCCGACTTGCGTGAATCTGGGGCTATCGAACAGGATGCCGATATGGTTATTTTTATTCACCGCCCCGAATACTATCGCCAGACCGAAGATAAAGAGGGAAATTCTACCGTGGGCATGGCCGAAATTATTGTTGCCAAGCATCGTAACGGCGCAACCGATAATATAATTTTGCGTTTCAGAAGTGAATTTGCAAAGTTTACCGACCCTGACGTGAAAATCGGGGGCGTCGCTCCTGTTATCAATGGAAATGCCATCGTTGTCGGGTCCAGTATGAATGCAAATACTTCGAAAGGCCTGCCTACAGATGAATCTTTCGAAAGCAATCTGTCAACCGATTCCACCCCGGATTTTTAAGTTTTATTCCTTTTCTACATTCAGTTTTTCCGGCTTAAAATAAAAAATTATCACAGGATTTTTTTTTGTTGGATTTATTGAATATATATTATACATTTGTTGGTTAGGAATTGTGCAATCGATTTGTTGTTTTAGGTTTTTTACCCTTTTTGTCAACCGGTACTTTTATATGAAATATCATTTAACAAAACAATAACATGAAAAAGTTAATCATCATTGGTTTTATTCTGGCTGCTGCGGTTCAGGTATTCTCGCAGGGCTTGCATTACGGTGTATATGGCGGATTAAGCATGGCCACTATCTTAGAACGAAACGAATGGGCAGGCGAACTGAATAAAAATACCAAACTTGGGTTCCAACTGGGTGCTTCCGTAGAATATGAAGTGCTGAGTTTTTTATCAGTGGGAACCGATATTGGTTTTCTGCAAAAAGGAGATAAAATAAAAGACCAGTTTGCTACTTCCAGGGCATCGATTGGATATCTCGACATCCCACTGATAATCGGCTATAAAATTCCACTCGGGAATTTTAAGATAACTGCCATGGTGGGTCCATACACAAGTATTGCCATCGTAGGAACGAAAAGTTTTGTGTTGAATCCGGATCTTGAACCCGATTTTGAATGGAACTTTGAAGAAACCGGTCACGATGCCTACATCGACGATGGAACGGCATTTTTTGGCGAGGAACTAAATTCCTATAAACGCTTTGATTCAGGTATAAGTTTCGGACTGAAAGTACAATATTCGAAATACCGGTTATCTGCAAGTTATTCCAGGGGCTTTGTCGATATCAAACCCAACGAGACCATTACTGCGCGTAATTCGGTTTTCAATGTGACCCTGGCGTATTTTCTTAAATAATCTTCTGATTAACTTATAAATTGTTGAATATATTTACAATATAACCGCATTATTATGAAGCATTTTCTTCTTTTTGCAAGCATGTTCATTGGCATATCTGTCGGTATGCAGGCGCAAACTTTCAATCTTTCGTTTTCGGCTTACGGCGACAGTGAAACGGTTGATAGTGTATTCGTGAAAAACCTTTCTTCCGATAATGAAGTGCGACTGGGTGGCGGTGATGTGCTGCATCTGGTGCCCGGTGCCGGTTCGCGCTTTCTGCAATCCGGAAACAGTCATATTTTAATTTACCCAAATCCGACCGAAAATGCGTGTAATATCGAGTTTATGGCTGATAAAGCTGGTCCAGCGGTAATTTCGGTTAATGACGTGAGTGGCAAAACCTTGCTCAAATGGACGGGAAATTTAACCCGCGCTGTGCATGTTTTCCGATTAAACGGAATCGGCTATGGTGTATATACCATTACCATTCGTTCAGAAGCTTATTTGTACTCAGGTAAACTGGTTGGAACCGGATATCAGGAAACCGGATTGAATATCGAAAAAATTATGGCTTACAGCGATAATGAACCCGAAGCAATCCAATTGAATAATACAAAATCAGATACTGATATGCCATACTTATATGGCGAATTGCTTTTAATTGAAGCTGTTTCTGTTGAGGGACACAGAACGGTGAAAACAATGATTCTGAATCAAAGTGATCAGGATCTTCCCGACAGGGGTATTGCTTTTAATTTTGTGAATTGCCTCGATGCCGAAGGATACATGTACAAAACCGTCGAGATTGGCGATTATGTTTGGATGGCCGAAGACCTGAACACCGCAATGTATCGTGATAGCAGCAGCATTCCTGAGGTAGCCGATGCCGAAGCCTGGGTTGCTTCGAATAATGGCGCATGGAGTTACTACAACAACGATAATCAGGAACCAAAACTCTACAATTGGTATGCGGCTACTGACAGCCGGAAAATTTGCCCCGCCGGATGGCATATGCCCGGCGATGAAGAGTGGGAATTGCTCGAAATTGCCGTTGGTTTAACCGATTCTTTAGCCGAAGGAACCGGTTGGCGTGGTAACGACCTGGCATGGAAATTAAAAGAATCAGGAACAGACTTCTGGATTAGCAACGAAGGTGATCTGGTGAATTTGTCCGGATTCAGTGCAAAACCTTCAGGTATTCGTAATTTTGCCGGAAACTACTTCTATAAAGGCGAAAACACAGCCTGGTGGACCGCTGATGAAAGCTTTGACCTGAATGCATGGTGCAGGGGACTTCAACACGATGTAAACAGTATTTACCGTGAGGATGGTCGTAAGATTATGGGTCTTTCGCTGCGGTGTATGAAAAACTATCCGCCTGTACTGACAACTACAGCGGTTACTGGTGTTACCATTCATGAAGCGGTTTCGGGCGGAACAATTACCAATTACGGTGGAGGTGAAGTTACAGCAGCCGGAGTTATCTGGGGAATTGACCCGAATATAACCATTGAATGGAATATGGGATTTACCAGTAATTATACCGGTGCCGACAGTTTCAACAGTCAGATGACCGGTCTGTATGATACCACAACCTACTATGTGAGGGCCTATGCAACCAACGATGCCGGCACGGGTTACGGAGACCCCGTGAGCTTTACCACATTTGCTGATACCATTACCAAGGTTGAAGATGTCGACGACAATATATACGACATTATTACTGTAGGTGGTCAGCGCATGTTGGGACAAAACCTGAAAACTACCCGCTACAGCGATGGAACCGAAATAACCAACCAAACCGATATCTTCTCGTGGGAATCGAGCACCGAAGGTCTTTTCTGCTGGTACAACAACGACCCGAGCAACCGCGATACCTATGGGGCTTTGTATAACTGGCACGCTGTAAATACAGGGAAACTATGCCCCAATGGTTGGCATGTACCTGTTGATTACGAATGGAAATTAATCGAAATCGAACTGGGAATGTCAGCCGGTGATGCCGACCTCATTGATTGGCGGGGAACCGACCAGGGAAGCCGCCTTGCAGGAGAAAACACCTTGTGGAACGACGGTGCCCTCGAAGCGGATCCCGATTTTGGCGCTTCGGGTTTCGATTTGGTTCCGGGTGGATATATGTTGTATGAAGCAGGGGGGTTCATAGGCATTAATGAGTATGGTTATTATTGGTCATCCTCAGAATTTTCGACCATGGATGCATGGCACAGAGCCATGAATTTTGATTCAACCCAGGTTTATCGAAATGATGCCGCCAAACACGCCGGCTTATCCGTGCGTTGTATTAAAGACAATGCAAATCTTGGCTTGCCGGTAGTAACTACTGCAAACTATACCGACATAAGCCCCGTAAGAGTTACTGCTGGTGGTGAAGTAATCACCGACGGTGGCACAACAGTTACATCGCGTGGTTTAATTTGGGGAAATAGTCCCGATATTACGATTTACAACAATTTGGGAATGGTTTCGTCGGGCGATGGCAATGGTATGTTCAGTGCATCGTTTGGATGGTTAACCTGCACCTCATCTTATTATTATCGTGCCTATGCTATTAATTCCATGGGAGTTGCTTATGGTGATGCGATTGAAGTGACAACCCCCGACTACGATAATTGTAACCTGCTTACCGACTTTGATGGAAATATATATAAAACCGTTACTATCGGTACACAGTGCTGGATGCGCGAAAACCTGAAAACCACCACTTTAAACGATGGAACACCCTTGTTGAATGAAACCGACAGTATTTTGTGGAGCGAACTCGTTATTCCGGCATATTGCTGGTACGACAACGACGAAGCAGTAAACGGATCGGTATATGGTGCACTCTATAATTGGTATGCAGTGAATACAGGAAAACTTTGCCCAACCGGCTGGCGCGTGCCTTCCGATGAGGATTGGCTGACGCTGACAGACTATTTGGGTGGTGTCGACACCATTGGGAGGGTAATGAAAGAATCAGGGATAGCCCATTGGGTTACTTTAAATCCAAATAATAGCAATGCAACAGGATTCACTGCCATACCCAGCGGTGATCGCTTTAATAACACTACAAATTTTAGTGACCTAGGTTACATTGCTTTTTGGTGGTCCTCAAATTCTATTGATGCAACGTATGCTTGGAACCGTGATTTAGCGTATCATGTTGATGAAATATGGACTGGGCCATCAGTTAAAGCTGCCGGCTTAGCCGTTCGTTGTGTGCAAGGAGCATCGATTCCGATAGTTCCCGAAATTGAAACCGTTGATGTGACCAATGTTTCGTTTACTACTGCTGAATGTGGTGGCAATATCACCAACGATGCCGGTCAGGTGATTACCGAAAAGGGTTTGGTATGGAGCCTTGACGAAAATCCAAGTTTAACAAACTATGCCGGTTATACAACCCAGGGTCCCGGAAATGGTCAGTTCAATGTCCAGATAACCGGATTGAACTCTGCAACCCATTATTACGTAAGAGCCTACGCTCAATACAATGGTGATGTAGTGTATGCCGATACGATTAGCTTTACTACTGCAGAGCAGGGTGAAGATATTACCGATGCTGATGGTAATGTGTATACAACCGTAAGAATTGGAACGAATTTCTGGTCATCAACCAGTATAAAATCCAAACATTACAACGATGGCACCGAAATTCCTGTGGTTTCAGGTAACTGGGCTGCCAAGGGAACCGTTGGAATGGCATGGTACGACGATGATGAGGCTATGTACGGTTCAACCTATGGCGCTTTATACAGCTGGGCTGCCATTGATACAGGCAGCAATGGGGGACATAACATTTGTCCTGCAGGTTATCATGTAGCCAATAGTGCTGATTGGAACAGTCTGATAACGAAATGGGGTGGGGCAAACCTCGCCGGGAACCCGCTGAAAGAAGCCGGAACCGTGCATTGGGAAACCGGAAATACCGGAACCAATAAGAGTGGATTTACAGCCTTGCCCGGTGGCCAAAGGCTTCCCGAAGGTACTTATATGGGAATGAGTTCTAATGTTTGGTATTGGAGTGCGGATTCAATCGATTCGGGAAATGCATGGAGTGTAATGATAGGTTCACAAGCCGCGACAGTTTTTGTTGATGCACTGGCCAAGAACTATGGTTTGTCGGTGCGCTGTGTGAAAAATCCCGTTCCGGTGGTTGCTCCTAATGTTTCGGTTGGTTATGTCAGCAATATTCTGATGGATGAATTCACATTTAATGCCACCGTAAGTTCAAGCGGTGGAGCCCCTGTAAGTTCACGCGGAATTGTGTGGAGCACCAGTCCGAATCCTACCATCGATAACAACGAAGGAATGATTACACAGGGCAGCGGTTTGGGAGCTTTCGTTTGTGTGGCCACTGGTCTTACACCCAATACAACCTATTACGTGAGGGCTTTTGCAAGCAACGAATCGCAAACCGGTTATTCGGGCGAACAATCGCCAACCACCGATTTTGCCAATTGTGGAACCGTAACGGATGTTGATGGCAATATTTACCAAACGGTTTCTATTGGTTCTCAGTGCTGGATGCGCAGCAATCTGAAATCCACAAAATATACCGACAACACGCCCATTGTTGAAGTAACCGACGATTTATCATGGTCAGAACTGATTACCCCCGGACACTGCTGGTACAACAACGATGGCCCGGCAAATGGCATAGTGTATGGCGCGCTGTATAATTGGTATGCGATTGATTTTCTGAAAAACGGTGGACGAAATCTTTGTCCCGAAGGCTGGCATGTGCCAATTGCAGAGGATTGGACAAACCTCGCACTCTCAGTTGGAGGGGAATCTGTTGCAGGAGCTGCCCTTAAAGAAGCGGGTACAACTCATTGGCTCAGCCCCAACCTGGGTGCCACCAACTCGAGCGGATTTACAGCACTCCCCGGAGGCATTCGTTTATCAACGGGTGCATTCGGGAATTTGGGTGAAAGCGGAAATTTCTGGACAATATATTCAGCCGACGACCAGGGTATTTATTTCAGTCTGAGCAATCAAAC
>JAKQPY010000028.1:0-14054 GCA_029564465.1 Bacteroidota bacterium
CAACTCGAGCGGATTTACAGCACTCCCCGGAGGCATTCGTTTATCAACGGGTGCATTCGGGAATTTGGGTGAAAGCGGAAATTTCTGGACAATATATTCAGCCGACGACCAGGGTATTTATTTCAGTCTGAGCAATCAAACAGCAGAACTAACCAATGGTATGATGCCGATGTCCGGGGGTATGTCTATCCGTTGTATTAAAAACGAAGACGAAGCTTTGTTGCCCACCGTGGTAACATCCTTACCTGGGAATATAACCTATAACACGGCCGATTGTGGTGGAGATGTTACCAGTGAGGGTAGCTATCAGGTAAGCAGCTATGGTGTTATTTGGTCGCTCGATGAAATCCCGACACTGGCCAATGCCGAAGGCCATACTATGGATGGAAATGGTGCCGGAACTTTTACCAGTTATTTAACAGGGCTCAGCGAATTAACAACGTATTACATCAGGGCCTATGCAGTTAACCCACTGGGTGTTGCCTACGGAAATATCGAAACATTTACTACAGAAGAAGATTTTACGATATATGATGGCGATGGAAATATTTATAGTGCTGTAACAATCGGTACTCAAACCTGGTTAACCCAAAACCTGTTTACAACCTCATTTAACGATCACACACCCATTGCCAATGTAACGGATTATCTCGAATGGAATAATACTCTTGATCCTGCTTTTAGCTGGTACGACAACGATTACAGTAATTATGGTCTTTTATATGGAGCACTCTATAACCATGCCAGTTGCAATTATATTGCAAGTAAAGGCCGGAACATTTGTCCCGAAGGTTATCATGTTCCCATTACTGCCGATTGGCAAGAATTGATTTCATTTGTAGGATCTGATGGGTATTCAGGCTTTGAAGCACATCCGTTAAAATCAGCATCAGGATGGATGTCGGGTGGTGATGGCATCGATGTATACGGGTATACTGCTATGCCGGGTGGAATGCGTTTTACCGATGGTTCATTTGCCTATGTAACAGAAACCGGCTATTGGTGGACACAAGACGAAGAGCCAGCAGAGTCACTGGCAAATCAGTACTATATGTCATTCTCCAGTACCGGAGTAATTTCTTATGCAAGCAGTATCTCCGAAGGCAGATCGGTACGTTGCATTAAAAACAATGATGGTGCTTATGTACCGGTTCTGACCACAACCGAACCATTTGATGTAACCTATCATGTAGGTACTTCCGGTGGAACCATCAGCGACGAAGGAGGTTATCCCGTTACTAAGAAGGGGCTTGTATGGTCAACAAGCGAAAACCCGACACTTGATAATGCCAGTATAAGTTTTATTGTCGAAAGTGGCACAGGCGAATTTATTGGCGATATTTCCGGTTTACAGGGTGAAACCACGTATTATATTCGCGCATTTGCAATTAATGCAGTGGGTGTAGGTTACGGGAACCAACTGATTTTTGTAACTCCTGAAGATACCGGAATTTACGATGGCGATGGCAATGAATACACTCCGGTTACCATTGGTACTCAGGTATGGTTAAAAGAAAACCTGAAAACTACTACCTATAATGACGGAAGTCCCGTTTTATTACAGGAAGACCAGATGGAATGGGATGGCACGGTTTATCCCGCCTATTGCTGGCCTTATAACGATTACGATGCGTATGGCAATACCTATGGTGCCCTTTATAAATGGTATGTCAATAATTTTGGTATGACCCAGGGTAAATCGGTTTGTCCTGTTGGATATCACATCCCTTCGGGAAATGAATGGACAACCCTGATAAATATTGCCGGCGGTACCTATTCAGCAGCTCCAGTATTACGTTCAGTTGACTATTGGATGGAAACTTTTAGCACTGATGATTATGGTTTCACTGCATTGCCTGCAGGTATCAGATGGACTGGGTCAGGTTTCGAAGGTATGGAGGAGCAGGGATCTTGGTGGACTTCGCAGCCCAATAACGGAGGATATACTTATGCCGTTAATATGAGTTCATTTACTGATGAAGTGAATTTGTCGGAATCCGACCCGATGTTAGGATTTTCTGTACGCTGCATACAGAACCCGGCAGGAGCCACAGCTCCTACGGTAACAATTACCGATGTAACAGGTATTACCTACGAGTCAGCTGTTTGTACAGGTGTTGTGACAAGTAACGGTGGTTATGCGGTTATTTCGAAAGGAGTAGTTTGGTCAACCGACCCGAATCCAACGCTTTCTGTGAATATGGGTAGCTATGTGCTGCCGTCTGGCATCGGAAGTTTTACAAGCCCTGTTGATTTGTTAACCGAAAATACTACTTATTATGTCAGGGCTTTTGCAACCAATGCCATTGGCGTGGGATACAGCGATGTGCAGAGCTTCACAACGGATGAGTTCCTTGGAATTTTCGACGGCGATGGAAACGAATATACTTCAGTAACTATTGGCACACAAAAATGGCTTACCGAAAACCTGAAAACTACTTCTTATACCGATGCAAGCCCAATTGACAATGAGATTGATGAAGGTCAATGGGCTTTGCCTGAAGCTTCCTATTGCTGGTATAACAACGATCAGGCTTCTTACGGGAATACTTACGGAGCACTCTATAATTTCTTTGCTCAAAATCCATTGGCTAATGGTGGTAAAACACTGTGCCCCGATGGCTGGCATGTTCCTGCTGATTATGAGTGGATGTACCTGATTAATTATGTTGGCGGTGAAACCATTGCGGGCACAAAGCTCAAGGCCAGTACAAACTGGCAATCGGGCGGTGAAGGTACCGATGATTATGGTTTTACAGCATTACCGGGTGGACAGCGAGTAAGTGGTGATGGATTTGGTGAAATCACTACAGAGGCATATTTCTGGACATCAACAATGGGAATGAATGATGTTAATACTGCCCGTAATATGAGTGCTTCAGACGTGTTTGCCGAATATTCGATGCAATCGGCTTACAATGGTTTATCAATCCGTTGTGTTCAGAATCCGATTATGTCCTCGATTCCCGAAATCGGTATTCAGGAACCAGTTAATGTAACTCCTTATTCGGCTAATTTTTCGGCTAGTATAACTTCTAATGGTGGATTCGATCTCTTCAATAAAGGAATTATCATTTCGACAAACCCGGGTGTGAACCTGGCAAATGCCGAACAGGTTTTCATGAAGGATAACACAAGTCCTGATGCCTTTGTAGTATTTGTTGATGAATTAACGGATAATACAACCTACTATATCAGGGCGGTTACTGCCAACGCAATTGGTGTTGCCTACAGTGAAGAAATTTCGTTTACCACGCCTGCAGATTTGGGAATTGTTGACGGTAACGGCAATGTGTATTCAAGTGTGGGTATCGGTTCGCAGGAATGGCTCACCACCAATCTGAAAGCAAATAAGTATAATGATGGCACACAAATGACCCGGGTGGATGATGAAATGCAATGGATGAATTTAACCGACCCGGCTTATTGCTACTATGACAACGATTCACTTACCTATCTGGATCAATATGGAACTTTGTACAACTATTATGCTGTTAATCTTCTGGAAACAGGTGGCCGCAATATTTGCCCAATAGGATACCATGTACCTGATTATTATGAATGGGAGCAACTCATGAATTTTGTGGGAGGGCAAACAAATGCCGGTGGTGCACTCAAAGAAACCGGTTATGCCCACTGGCAGGCACCGAATACAGGTGCTGATGATGCCTACGGCTTTACCGCATTGCCCGGTGGTGTGCGCGAATCAGGTATTTTTAATCTGGTTGGCTTTACAGGCGACTGGTGGTTGAGTACTCCATACAGTGATATGAGTGGCTGGCACATGTACTTGCAAAGCACAACTATGGAAGCAAATTATAATGGTGCAGCCAGTACAAACGGATTATCGGTGCGCTGTGTTAGAAATCAGGCAGGAGCTACGGTTCCAGCAGTAAATACTTTGGGTTCATACGATCTTTTGATTGCTTCGTTTACTGCCGAGGGGAATGTTGCAGACGAAGGTGGAACTACGGTTATCGATAAAGGCTTCATTTATGGTACCAATCCGAATTTAACTTTCAATACGGCTTCGGGTAGTGTTTCCGCCGGTGCCAATGGAGGTTGGTACGATGCGCCTATTGAGGGACTCCAGCCGGGCGTTACCTACTATTTCAGGGCTTATGCCTATAATAGTCAGGGTATGGCTTTGGGTAATATTATGTCGGCAACCACCGTTATGATACCTACTCCCATTGATGGCGATGGAAATATTTATTCCTACGTAATTATTGGTAATCAGGCATGGCTTGCCGAAAATCTTAAAGCCACGCGTTTCAACGATGGCAGCTCGATTATGGAGGTGACCGACAATTTGCAATGGCAATCGATTATGGCTCCGGCATATTCATATTATGCAAATAATTATTTGTTGTTTGGAGAGCAGTATGGTGTGCTATACAATGGCTATGTGTTCGATAAGGATGCAAATGGCAACCGAAATGCCTGCCCGGTAGGTTGGGTAGTTCCTGATTACTCTCAATGGATGACATTATTGTATTATCTTGGAGGTCCAGAAGTATGTGGCGGAATGCTGAAAGAAGCAGGAAGTACGCATTGGACAGCCCTGAATAATTCAACAAATTCAACCGGTTTTACCGCCCTCCCCGGTGGCAGAAGGCAGGCATCCGGTACTTTCTTTGATATTAATACTGCAGGTTATTGGTGGTCGGGTTTTAACAATATACCGAAACCAAATGGTTTTGGCAATGCGTTTAATATGACTGATGATTCTGATATGGTTAATGAAAGTATGGCTGATCCAAACTCCGGAGTATCCATCCGATGCGTTTTTATGGGTGAAGGTGCTTTCGGAGAATAATGTATCAAGAGATTACTGTGGCAGGTACGAAACCTGCCACAGTTACTTTAATTGAAGACCTTTGATAAACGAAATCATTGTATTGATTCTTTTTGAAAACAATCCGTATATTTGCACTAATTAAAACTTATGGCATGCGTTTCAAGGTATTGATTTTGGCTTTTCTGTGTTTCTCGACCGGAATATATGCTCAGTGTAACAAGATGCCTAAATGGCTGCTTGGTACCTGGGCCATCGAAAATCAGGCCGGAGTATCGTTTGAGCAATGGACAAATATTGGTGATACAATATATTCCGGACGAACTTTTGGACTGTATGGAAAAGACACCCTGTTATTCGACGAAATGGCCATAAAATGTATCGATGGAAAACCCGTGTATTTTATGTACGGGTCGATGAAAAACAACAGGGTGTTCGCTGGTTTTAAACTCACCGAGCAAAGCGATGCCAATACCTTGTTTTTTAGTAATGAAGGCGTTGATTTTCCGCATGAGTTTTGTTACAACCGTGCCGATAAAAATACGGTATATGTGTGGTTCCATAGCGCAAATCCCGATGAGGCCTGCACCGACTTTAAAATGACCCGGACTTCATACTGAGCATGCAACCACTGAATTTGCCCCCGGTAGAGCTTATGTTGCGTAACAACAACCAAAGGGTCGAGGTGTTTGATATATTTCGTAAAAGATATGTTACATGTACGCCCGAAGAATGGGTGCGGCAGCATTTATTACATTTTTTAATTCAACACCGCCGATACCCGGAGGCATTAATTGCTGTTGAAAAAAGCCTGAATATTAATGGATTACACCGCCGGTTTGATGCCGTTGTTTTTAACCGCGAGGCACAACCCATTCTCGTGGTGGAATGCAAAGCGCCTGCCGTGAATTTAACTCAGCCGGTTTTCGACCAGATTTGTGCATACAACAGTAAACTGAATGTTGAATATCTGCTTATTTCCAATGGACTTCAACACGTGTGTCTCAAAAAAAATCATGCAGGTAACTTTGGATTCCTGCATGATATTCCAGAATATAGTGTTATTACAAACTAATAATTGCGTCCAAATAAATAAGCTGCGGTTAAACTAAACGATGATATATGTGCCTTAGTGTACTCATTTGCAATGAAATCGCTCAGTCCGAAAGCATAATTGACACGTAACTGATATTGCTTAAAATCAACACCTGCAGCCACGCTCAATCCCGTATCGAAGCGCTTGTAATATTCATAGCCTTCTTCGTAAAGCGAATAGGAGTGCTCTTCGTCTTCCATCCAGGGCTCTGGATCTTCTATGGTAACAATAGTTCTTGAACGACCCGCCAACGCTACGCTTACATAAGGGCCAACCTGACCGAAAACGCTGACATTCCCAATGGGCATTTTGTAGCCTATTTCGATTGGGATGTCAAGAAAACTGAATGTGTTTTTGTTTTTGCCAAAAATGATGTCGTTGTTATATCCCTTTTGGTATAGCGAGATGGTTGTGCCTAAATAAATAAAACTCAGAATCTCGAACTCAGCAGTTGCTCCAAGTTGAAAACCAAGTTTACTAGTGTAATCTGCACTCCCCGAAAACTCGTTGGTTTCAATAAATTTCGATACGGTAAAACCCGCTCTCGGACCAAAGTGAAGTCCTTGTGCCATTATCATTCCTGTCATCAGTACCAGAACGATTGAAATGATTGCTTTTTTCATAGTATTTGATGTGTTGGTTATGTTAAAAACTTGTTTCTATATCAGTAATAAAAATTATAGTTCTCATATTGCAAAGTTATGTCATAAATTTGTACTTTTATAGAATTATTCAGAAAAAATGCAAGTATGAAACAAGTATGTATTGCAATGCTGCTGCTGATAAGCCTTTCAGCGAGTTCGCAACGCCTGATCAGGGGCTATCATGTTGCCTTTTCCTATGGTTTTTTGGACAAGGGTGATAACATTACGATAACAGACCTCGACAATGCAACGTCGTATGTGGGCGAAGCTACCAAAGGAAATGCCTATTCGTTGTTTTTCGGTTTTCCGCTCGACTACGGGTATGGCCGTCACCGTTTTACCCTGCTGCCTGCCCTCGATTTTACCATGGCCGACTGGCCGCTGGAATTCGAAAACGAGAATATACCCTTTGGCCGCTCTGCCGACGATAGCATCAAGGTGAGCGCCACCATAATTATGCCGCAGCTGGGCTTGCATTACCGGTATCATTTTTTTGCCGGCAAATTGCATTTTGCCCTCGGATTGGGAGTTGATTTGAAAATACCTGTTTCATCACAATTGTCGCTTACCGACAAAGATAAGCTGGAATATACCCCCGAAAATGGCTTTAACTACACCATGCCTTATCCCACGGGTTCAATTTTCGAAACAGCCGACAATCCCGGGATTCATATTTCGCCACGTATCGGGTTTGATGTGTATATCAGCCGGTTTTTCGTTTTTAATATTTTTTACTATCGCACCGTTCTTAATGCCGGGTTTGATAAATCAATTCTCAGCGGCCATATAGCGGGAGGAATCAGTTATATGCTGCCATTTGGTAAAGACGATGACTCACGTGTACTTCAACAATATAAAAAACAGTAACGATGAAAAAAATACTTTCGTTTTCGATATTGATTATCTGGGCCGGCGTTATCTTGGCTCAGCAGGTAATTCCCGTTGTGCAGACCGGTCATTCGGGTAAAATCAGGGTTATAAACTGGGACGACTCAGGTCGTTATCTGGCCAGTGCCGACGACAACAACGATGTGGTTATAAACGACGTGGTTGCTGGTAAGCAATTTTATAAAGTGAAGCTTCCCGGAAAAATAGGTATTTCCGACCTGAAATTCGAAGGAAACAAATTGTTGATTGCCAATAAAGGGAAGTTTTATTCATTCGACATGCTTACTTTGAAGCTGAGCGAAGGTGCTTCTTCGTTTTCGACGGCTTCCGATGACGGCGGTTACAAAATTAGGGGTACAGCCGTTAAAAAAGGAATGAAATCACTTATCAACAAAGATGTTTATGTGCATTTTACACAGATAGCCGAGCATCCCAGCCTTCCGCTGGTTATTGCCGGTGACGAAAGGGGGTGGCTGTATTTCTGTAATAAATCATTGAATATTAAGAAAAAAGAACACACCCACCGGTTAGATATTACTGATATCGATTATTCCAACGACGGCAGGTATGTTGCCATTGCCTCGGCCGACCGTTCAATCAGCATCTGGAGCCTCCCCGAAATGAAATTCGAAAAAAGACTGATCCCGCGTAGCTTTAATGTATATGGCATGGATTCGCATCCCGACGGAAAAAGACTCGCTTTTGGTGACGAGTTGGGATTTACCTATATGATGGTGTTCGAAGATGATAAAATTTCCTGCGAAGGAATCGATACACACAATGGCCGGGTAAATGATGTGGCCTTTACACCCAATAAAATGTGTGTGGCAACTGCCGGAAGCGATAACAGGGCTGCCGTTGTCGATTTTGAAAATATGATGCCCCTGCAATATTTTACACTTCATCCTAACACTTCTAAACTGAGCCAGACCTTTAACATTAAAGCCATTCAGGCCAAAGCCACCGATGCCGAAGGTAGCAAACTGCTTTTCGATGAAAACGTATATGCAGTTGCTGTCAGCCCCGATGGCCAGCAGATTGTTTGGTCAGGTGGTACCTGGGGAAAACCCAACCCGATGATGAAAGTATCCTCGATAAGTAACCTCAATCTGGAGCAACCCAAGGAAAAACGCAAGAAACGTCAGCCTGATCAGGGTCTGATGAAAAAGGACAATACCCACCGCTTTTATCAGTTGTACTTCGACGATGATAAACAATTTTGGGGTATGGGCGAAAACAACGATGTGGCCCAATCGTTTAAGGTGACGCTTACCGGATACGATGAACAGGGTTCCGGTTCAGTTCGTGGCGGCTTCTCGGGTCAGGCTTTTAACCCAAATAAAATGATTATTGTATCGATGAACGAAAAAAGTATGAGCAACGAGTATCTGGTAAAAAAAGATATGAACGACGGAGATATTTTTTCGTGTACCGGATTTACAATTAGCCGCACTTCGAGGGGTAAAACTGTGAAATACGAAGGGCACAGGGGTTTTATAAACGACCTGGAAATTATTCGTGAGAAGAATTACCTTGTCAGCAGCGCCGAAGATGCTTCGATGATTATCTGGAACCTCGAAACCGGCGAGAAAATAATGACGGTATATGTTGTCGATCAGGGTAAACTCGTGTTTATTACCCCCGATAATTACTATATGGCACAGGGTGATGCACTCACGGGACTGGGATTTAATTACAATGGTAAGGTGTTGCCCGCCGAGCAGTTCGACCTGAAATATAACCGTCCCGATTTGGTAATGGAAAAACTGGGAATATTTAAACCCGATATTATTGCATTATATCACAAAGCCTACCTGAAACGACTCAGTAAATCTGGGTTTACCGAAGAAATGCTGAAAGGTGAGATGAACCTGCCTGAGCTGAGCGTGACAAATATTCGTGAAATCGATTATAAAACCAGTAATGAAAACCTGAACCTCAATATTTCGATGAGCGATAAATTACACGAACTCGATCGTCTAAATATTTGGGTGAACGACGTACCCTACTATGGGACGCGTGGTAAATCGTTAAAAGATCAGCATGGCAAAAAAGCCGATGAAAATGTTGTGTTGCCCCTTTCGGCAGGCCGCAATGTGATACAGGTTTCCTGCCTCAACAACATCGGTATCGAATCACTGAAGGAGGAATTCGAAGTGTATTATGAACCACAGCAAAAACGTAAACCTGATTTGTATCTTGTCTCAATTGCAGTCTCTGAATATCAGGTATCAAAATATAACCTGCGATACACCGTTAACGATGGTACCGGTTTCATCAAATTGTTCAAAAAGCGCGAAAGTGCCTATGGTACCGTATATGTCGATTCTTTCTATAACGCCAGTTGTACCCGCGACAATGTGTTGAACGCTAAAACCCGGCTGATGAACAGTAAACCCGACGATTATGTGATTGTACATATCGCCGGGCACGGTTTACTCGACGATAACCTCGACTTTTACTTCGCTACCACCGATATTGACTTCAAAAAGCCGTCGGAACGGGGATTGAATTACGAAGAGCTCGAAGGCTTGCTCGATGGAATTCCGGCACGCAACAAGTTGTTTCTGATGGATGCATGCCACTCAGGTGAAATTGATAAGGATGACGATTTTGTTGTTGAAAATGTAGTAGGCGACAACCAACGTGGCGTAACCATGTTCGAAACGCGAGGTGAAACCATGCCGAAAACCGGTTTGCAAAACTCATTTGAGCTGATGCGCATTATGTTTGCCGATTTACGTAAGGGTACCGGGGCAGTGGTTATTTCAGCAGCTGCCGGGGGCGGATATGCCCTCGAAAACGAGGATATCGAAAATGGTATTTTTACCTATTCTTTGATTCAGGCATTTAAAAAGAACCAGGCTGATGTTAATAAGGATGGATTTGTTTCGGTATCGGAACTTCGTAATTTTATTTTCGATGAGGTAAAAATTCTTAGTAATGGTAAACAGCAACCTACCTCAAGAAAAGAAAACCTGAACAACGATTTCAAAATATGGTAAGCGTTTATGCCTGATAGCGAAACTTAACAGACTGTTTAGTAACAAGCATATTATGAATTATACAATCAAATGGGCAGCGCTTCTTTCGGGAGCGTTGTTTTTTTTATCGGGTTCTGCAAAACCGCAAACCACTGCAGGTGATAACCAGGAAGTCAGGGTCGTACTACCTATCGGTCATACCGAGTTTATCAGATCATGTGGTTTTTCGCAGGATGGCCGGTTTATAATTACCTGTTCGCTCGATAAAAATATGATATTATGGGATGTGAAAACCGGTTATGAGCTACGGCGTTATCAATCGGCATATGCTATCAATAAAGCCGTGTTTTCGCCCGATATGACTAAAATATTTACGGTGGGATGGGATGGACGTATTACAGAACGCATGCTCGAAACCACCGAGACTTTATCGGTATTTGGCGAAGGAGTGAATTGTATTGTTTACGACAGTGCATCCAACCGACTATATTCCGACAGTAAGCAAGGTTTAATTCTGGTGTTCGATGCGACCTCGCACGAGCAAATCATGCAGATTAAGGCGCATTCACAGCAAATTAACGAAATCCAGCTATCGCCCGATGGAAAATACCTTGCTTCGGCATCGAACGATGGCAGTGTGAAACTGTGGAATCCTGCCAATGGCAAAATAATTCAGGAATTTAATTTTCAGGGTTTTGCCAACGATGTGTGTTTCAGCAGTGCATCCGACATGCTGGCTTGTTGCAGCAGCGATGGTATGGTTAAATTTTTCTCCTTGCCATCATACGCGCTGATACGAGAGGTAAAAGCCCATGATTCGCCGGTTTCGGATGTTTGTTTCTCTCACGATATGCAATGGTTCTCAACTTCGGGGATGGATGGCAAATTGAAGATCTGGAGTCTTAAAAAGTTTGAATTGATTCACGAAATGAATGCCCATAATTTTTTGGTGTATGATGCTGAATTTTCGACTGACGACCGATATATTGCCACCTGTGGTACCGATAAAACCGTGAAGTTGTGGGATGTAAAAACAGGAAGTATTATCCGCTATTACACCGGCCATATTCATAAATTGTCGGGAGTTGATGTTTGTGAGAATACGGGAATTCTGATGGCCGGACATTGGGATCAGATGCAGTTCGATGCCAATAGGGCGGTCTTTTGGGATATGGGCAACGGAGCTCTTGAATCGACTACCGAGCCACATGCTTTTTTACTGAATGCAGTGGCAGTCAATCGTGATGGAACAAAGGCCATGAGTATCGGTGAAGATAATTCGCTGAAATTCTGGAGTACCCCGGATGCTAAACTGTTGGGAGTTTTTTCAGCCGCGGGTACCGGCTATCGTGATGCAGCTTTTTATCCCGACGGAAATCATGTGGCAGTTTCGTGCAGCGATGGCCGGGTGCTTATGTTGGCTATAAACGATTTGAGTAGTTTCTCGGAATTAAAAAAGCACGAGTCAGATGTTAACTGTATTGATGTTTCTGCCGATGGGCGATGGATTGCCTCAGGCGATAAATCGGGCAACGTGATTGTTTGGGATGCATCCACACTGAAACCTTTGAAAACCATTAAAGCACATACGGATGCGGTTTGCGATGTCCGGTTCAGCCCTGATGCCGGCTTTTTAGTCTCTGCTTCGAACGATAAAACAGCAGCTGTTTGGAAAACTTCAACTTTTTCGCTTCAAAGCCGTTATCAGGGACACGATTGGATTGTTGAGGCATCAGCAATTTCGGCTGATAATAAATATGTTTATACCGTTTCGTGGGACAGAACCATTCATAAATGGGATCTATATACGGCTGAGCTTATCAGCAAAACCCTGGCGCACAGTAATTATGTAATTGATGTGAAACTTAGCCGTGATGGTCGTTACCTGACCACGGCATCATGGGATGGAAGTGTAAAGCTTTGGTCATCTTCCGATTTAAAACTCCTATGCACATTTTTAGCCATTGATGATAATGATTGGATTGTCGTCAGTGCCGACAATTATTACATGGGTAGCAAAGATGCCGCTAAACTGGTATCTTTCAGCACGGGACTAAATGCGTATGGTTTCGAGCAGTTCGATTTGCAGTACAATCGTCCCGACAAAGTGCTGGAGTCGTTGCCCGGAGCCGATACCAGCCTGATACCTCTCTACCGTAAGGCCTACCAGAAGCGTTTGCAGAAATCGGGAATCGACGAATCGTATTTCAGCCCTGAATTCAGGAGCCCCGAAATTACAATTACCAACCGGAGCGAATTGCAGTTGCTAACCCAGCAAACTACGTCAGGAATAAGGATTGGTACCCGGGGCGATGTGATGTCGCTGCATGCATGGGTAAACGGAGTCCCGTGTTTTAATACTAATGGACTTCTCACCGGAAGCAATACAATCGATACCTTACTGAACATTCCCCTCAGCACCGGGCGAAACCGCATCGAAATTGCCTGTATGAACCACAAGGGGGTTATGTCGCTGAAAGAAGAAGTGGTTATTGTGCGTGAACCGGTGAGCCAGACTAAGCCCGACCTGTATTTGATTTCGCTGGCAGTTTCGGAATATTCCGATGCGCGCTACAACCTGGCCTATACAATTAACGACGGGCGTGGCTTTATCGGGGCTTTTACCGAAAACAACACCCAATTTGCAAATATATTCATTGACAGTCTGTTTAATAGCCGGTGTACCCGCGAAAATCTCGAAGAAGTGGCCAAACGTCTTAAAAACACCCATGTCGATGATGTGGTAATTGTACACGTTGCAGGTCATGGTTTGTTGGGCGAGGATCTGGAGTTTTATTATGCCCTTTCGTCCACCGACTTTAAGCATCCCGAAAAGGCCAGCCTTCAGTATTCCCAGATTGAGGCCATTCTTGCCGATATTCCTTCGCGCAACAAACTGTTGCTGCTCGATGCCTGCCATAGTGGCGAGGTTGACGAAGCCGGAGTAAGTTCAGTACAGCTCTCCGATAATGCCCGGACGCGGGGTGTTACCATGTATCAGATGCCGGCATCAGCTCCCGGAGAAAGCAACTTCAGCCTGAAAAATTCATTCGACTTGATGAAAGAGTTGTTTGTTGATGTGAGGCGAAGCACGGGTGCTGTGGTAATATCGGCAGCCAGTGGCGCAGGCTACGCCATCGAGCGCGACGACCTGAAAAACGGTATTTTTACCTGGTGTCTGATTGATGCAATAACTAACCGCAATGCAGATGTCGATGCCGATGGTTCAATTGTAGTGAGTGAACTTCGAAAATATATATTTCAGCATGTGCGTGAGCTTAGCGAAGGCGCTCAATATCCCACCTCAAGGCAGGAAAATGTAAGCAACGATTTCAGGGTGTGGTAAGAGGGCGTATGTATTAGTAATTTAAATAGAATGAGTATAATTATAATAATTAACAAATATTACATAAATATTATACTTATAAAAATACATAAATCACTGTTGTCCGATTAAAACTTTTTAAAGAAGCCAGCGCATAAGTCTGGCTTCTTCGTTTTTTGGGTTCTACTGCAAATTTAGTGGAAAGTTTTAAATTTGGGACATGGATTTCACAAAAGATTTTTTCAATTTGTTGTTAGATTTTGGCGATGAGTGGGTCATAACCAATATTGAGAGCAACCACCGGACTCAAGAAGTATTT
>JAKQPY010000048.1:0-29886 GCA_029564465.1 Bacteroidota bacterium
AAAAGAAAATGTGTTAAAAACCAGAATAACTTTACCAAGTTATTTCCGGTTTTTAACACTACTTTTACATCATCATCAGTTCTTTTAGAGATTTCAATTAAGAATACAAAAAAGTGGTCTAAAGAATGGGGAGTAGTTTAGGAAGCCTTACTACCGGTGGAGGGATACAGGTTGTTCCTGGGGGCTATGTATACTTTCAGCCCTCTAATACAACTTCTTGGGCTTGGATGAATAACACTTTTTCGCCTAACCAATACTCTAAAAACTATATTGTTACGCTGAATAATACTGAGCAAAAATTCTTTGTTTTAGGGACAGGCCAAGTTTATTCAAATGGTCAATATTACTTCTCTGATAGTATTTATAAAGAAGATATTGAGCAAATTGATAATGCGTTAGAAAAAATAAAAAGATTGAGGGGTGTTAGTTTTTCGTTTAAAAACTTTTTTACCGCAGATACAATAACAACTGTTGATAAATATGGGATTACCCATACCTCAATAACTCCGGATCCGAATGAAGACGATTTACATGAGAACCCATATGTATCTGAAGTTGCTAAACCTTTCATTATTGCAGAAAGGTCTCGCAAGCACCTAGGGTTTATTGCACAAGAAACAGAAGAAGCTTTACCTGAAGTGGTTCGAACAGTTCCTGATGGAACAAAGGCGATTGCCTATCAAGAAATCATCGCCCTTTGTGTAGAAGCTATTAAGGAGCTTGATGCTAAAATTGATGAAAATGAATTTTTAAAAAATGAAATAATCAGGCTTACAATAGAAACCAATGAATTAGAGGAAAGGATATTTGAGCTTGAAAAAAATAAAAACGTAGAAGTCATCGAAAACCAAAATATAAACAATTATGACGAACCATCAGCCATGCCAACCTTATATCAAAATCAACCTAATCCTTTTTATGCGAACACACAAATAGGATATTATTTACCATCAAATACAAAAACAGCCTATATTAAAATTTACAACCTACAGGGGAGCCAATTAAAAAGTCACAAAATTATTGAAAGAGGAAATGGCTCTATTGAGCTTAAAGGTTCAGAATTTAATCCTGGAATTTATATTTACGGATTAATTATAGATGAAGAACTCATTGATACAAAAAGAATGATATTAACAGATTGATTATTTTCTACGTATGTTGACCAAAATGAAAATTGTGGCATTAATATGCTTTAGCATTGCCATTGTACCAAGCTTATCCTCAGCTCAGGATGTTATTATTCGTGTACAAGGTTTATATAATGAGGCCGGGGTAGCCCTGAGCACTATCTGTATCGAAAATCTCAGCAATAATACCAGTGTCTCAATCGCAGATTTACCAACAAATACAACAATTTATGAAATCAATCTGTCACAAGGTGGTACGATTAATTCCGTTCCAACAAACGAAAGCAATAACACACATGCCTTTGTATCTCAAACCATTGACAACAGAATCTTCATTAATTTATATACACCTGACGGAGGCGAGTTTAGTTTTGATGTTTATACAATTGATGGAAAAAAAATACAAAATTCTGAAGAATTTTGTTCACCGGGCTTTAACAATTTTTTATTGAAAATAAACAGTTGGGGGATTTTTATTTTACGGATATCGTCCGATAATTATTCTCAGGGTTTCAAAATTACAGGAGCAGGTAATGGGAATGATGTTTCGTTGCTTACCCGGGCCAGTACAGTGCAAACCAGGCAGCCTTCCGTAATAACAAAAGATACCCGTTCGGAATTTGTATTCAATCAAGGCGATACAATAAGAATAAATATTGCCAAAGCCGGTTATCATTCAAATTTTGCTGAAGCCAGCCCGTTACCTGACGACTTCTATCAGATTTATCTTAGCTGTCCATGCTCCGAAAGCCCTACATTAGCTGATTTCGACGGCAATGTGTATAATACAGTACAAATAGGAGATCAATGCTGGATGAAAGAGAATCTTAAGACCACTCATTACGCCAATGGATCAGCGATAGCAGAAGGATCAACAGCCTATCCCGGTAACAATTCTGAGCTAAAGAGTATTTATGGATTATTATACTCAGCTACCGCAATAATGAACGGTTCAGCCGGAAGCGATTCTAATCCGAGTGGTGTACAGGGAGCATGCCCTGATGGATGGCATGTACCCAGCGATGAGGAATGGATGCAACTTGAAAGATATCTGGGAATGGATTCACTTGAAGCAACGTATGCAGGAGAATATATTTTTCGTGGCGATGATCAGGGCGGGCAATTAAAAGAACCCGGCACATCACATTGGAACGCTGCAACAACCTGCAATAACAACCGAAGTGGTTTCACCGCACTGGCTTCCGGAATAAACAGCTGGCTTCTTGGTATTTGTGCAAGTTGGTGGGCTTGTGCCACTGTTGGTAATCCACAGGAAATCTTTTTTTTCCGCAAAATAGATAACACATGTCAAATAAATAAAATGTTTGACAGTCAATCATTTCGTTCGGTACGGTGTATTAAAGATTGATCCCTGTTCCTAAATAATACCATTTCTCCTTTTTACATAGTCCAACAGAATAATTGGTATTATGCCGATGGATAGTAATGTTTAGTACAATCTTCGCAAGCTTGATTGTACTATTACATTGCACCGGTCGGTATAATTCATATTCAACAATTATGGGTTATCCGCATTGTTCCCCTTCAAAACTCTATTAAAGCGAAGATAGTTTGATATAATACATTAAAAAAGATGCCGACTCAATTTGAGACGGCATCTTCAACATATTAGCGTTTAGCATTTACTAAAAATAGGAAATATCCTTATAGTGTTTTTCGCCATTACGAATTGTGGCAACCACTGTACCGGCATCAAAATAATGGGTATCGGTGGTAGTTGCAGTTAAAATGCGGGTAGCCGAAAAGTCGTTTGCAGTAATGTTAACGTTTACAGCCTGATGGGTAGCACATGGCAGTTCAATCATGTATTTACCTTCAGCGGTAACTGTGGTTTCATATTGCAGTGTCTGATAGGTATATCCCGGCAGGGGGTTCAACACCAGATCGGCAGCGTCGATGCGGAAAAAAATCTTTGTTCCGGCCGGAGCTTTTTCAGCTACTGCATTGGTCAGGTCAATATCGGCATACACAACACCTTCGATAGTAGATGTGGGTAGCGGTTCGGTAGCAGCCGGTTCTTCGGTGCATGCGGTGAATAATACGGCGGCGCCGAAAAACATCACTAATAAAACGGGAAATAACTTTTTCATATTCTTATTGATTTTAAAGTTTGACTTGGTTTTTATTGATTAAAAATGAAATTTCAGGAAAATATTGGCTCCGTTGTTATGGGTATCGAGGGTGAGCACACCATCGTTAGCAATATTGGTGGTTTCGTGTTCAATTTCGGTGCCAGTCCAGCGTTCTTCGGTAACCTGACCGCCGTTGGTGCGAACTGCCAGTAAGCCATAGCCAAATTCACCACCGATTGAAACTTTGGGAGCAAAGAAATATTCAACACCAATAAATGCATGAGCCACCACGCCAAAACGGTTAACATCGGTTACATTCAATACGCGTCCGGTTCCGGTAATATTAAATCCAAAATTGGTTGTGTTCGGGTCGTTAAACTCAGTTGTAATGGCATTACCGTATTCATAGCTTTGATAGGTCTGTTGCCAAACAAACATAAGTCCTGCACCGTAGTATCCCTGAACCCGGCCTTTGCCACGGTGCATCTGGTAAGAACCACCGAGGTTGAGGTTGGTGTTGCTGATCAGCCAGCGGTCAGTAACAAGTACATTCGGGTCGGGAACTGCGAGGTCTTTCATAACAAATTCCTGATCAATGATGTTTTGGGTTCCAAAACGGGCACCAATACGAACCGAAGTTTTGTCGTCGAGATAATACTGCACATAAATGTTGTTGGTTGCACCGAGGTCTCCAACAAAATTCCATGCCAGGTTGTTGTTGTTTACTGTTCCGTTAAACATGTTACCGAAATAACGGAAAACAGGAAGGGCGTCAATACCCAGGGCAATGTCACCCTCCTCAGGCAGGATGGGCACACCCCGTTTCGAAAGCATGTCGATATCCTGAGCCTGAACCATGTAGCCGAGGCTTAGAAAAGATGCGACGATTAAAAAGAATTTTTTCATACGTTTTTTGTTTAAGTTGATGAGCGAAAATAGAATTAAATAATGACAAAAACAACGATTCCTTCGAATTTGTTCAAAAAAAATAAAGCTGCACAAGGCAGCTTTATAGTATCTATTCTGATTATCTGAACATTAAATCTTGTGACGACCTTCGTCGGATACGGTAAGTTTTTTTCTGCCTTTGGCTCTGCGGCGGGCCAATACCTTTCTACCGTCACCGGTAGCCATTCTTTCGCGAAAACCGTGTTTGTTTCTCCTTTTGCGTTGCGAGGGTTGGAATGTCCTTTTCATCTCACTTTATATTTTTGATATTACATTTACAATTCGGACTGCAAAGATATAACATATTTTCAATTTAGCAAACCGTAAATTAATTATTTATTTTTTGCTTTTACCGGAAGATAAATAATGTGTTTGGTGCTAAAATATTCATCAGCAACTAAGGCTTGAATATCATAGATTTCAGCCATTGGAAAGCCTTTCAGTTCATCGGAAAAATCACCTCCCTTTAAGTAGTCAATCCTTAACAATTCAAAATTAGGAAATCTTTTTTCTTGAATAGCGAAAAAAATTGAGGCAAAAAACTGGGCCAAAGAATTGCTTCTTTGATTTTTCGAAGCAATCCTTTAAAATTGAACCCTGCGGCAGCCAAATTTGCATTCATTTCGTTGCCAATATTGCCTTTCAGGTAATTTGTTTGCATTCG
This sequence comes from Bacteroidota bacterium, assembly GCA_029564465.1. Lineage (GTDB taxonomy): Bacteria > Bacteroidota > Bacteroidia > Bacteroidales > ML635J-15 > JAGOEF01. The sequence continues at coordinate 4,833 of JAKQPY010000048.1, forward strand.
GCAATCTTTTTTTACATGTCCAATTACTGGTTCTATTGCCGCCCTCGACCTGCATTTCTTTCGCATAACAGATTTGCTGTATGCTTGTTTTTGATTCGGTGGCTTAGGGCTTATAATTTGGGTTCCGTTTATAAGTGCCTTGCCTTTGTAACCGCGGTCCACGATTGCATTCTTGAATTTAATTCCTGTGATTTTTTCGATATTGGTCAAAGCAGGCTCTAATGTTGACGTGTCATTGGGATTTCCATTGAAATTTTTAATACCTACAATAATGTTTGAACCAGGAACAATAGCGATAGATACTTTTGAGCCAAATTCAAATTTCTTGTGTGCTTTGCCTTTGGCAATACAAGCGGTATCTGGCTCGTGTAAGCTGTAAATTTTATTAGCATCTTGACGTTTTTGTAATACAATTTTATTGCAATTTCTTAGCTGTTCCCGATACAGTTCTAATGCTGCCCGGCTTAGTCTTCTTTCTAACTCACGAACCAAACGACCGGCTATTACCCTGAGTTTGCGCAGAGCCGATGAGGCTTCTTTCTTACGTTTTGGATGATGGGCGAACCGTTGCTTAATCAGGAGTTTTTTTATTGTACGCTTATAGTTTTGTCGCTGCGATATGTTTTCGTTTTCTGCTATTTTGTTGCATAGCTCTATTACTTTGATTAACAATTTTGCATCAGTCGGGTAGGTAATATTTTTTTCCTGAGCCGTTGTGTCTATTAATACATCATTGTTCTTTATTTCATCTTTCCTGATTGTAACCGATGATTGAAATATCTTCTCTGCCCCTTCAGCACCTATGCGCTTACGAAAATGAACCATGTCGGAAGGGTCGCAAGGATACTCCCATTGAAATTCAGACTCCCCACAGAAATATTGAAAATATGGGTTTTGAAGCCATTGCTCCATAACAGTTTCATCGCCCAAGTTATAAATCCGTTTCAACAATAAAAGACCAACCATGGTGCGTATCGGAACGCTTGGCCTTCCAAGGTGCGAATAATGTACTCCGAAACAGTTTTCATAGTATTTCCAATCCATTTTATTTGCCAAAATTACCAATTCGTGTTTGGGATTGACAATCTCTTTTAAAATTGGACGAAACAAATTCTTTTGATCTTGACTAGGCAGTTTTCCTTTCATTTTTTGCAAGCTTTTTCACTAAAGTACAAAAAACCTTGCAATTTAAAACCCTACAAACCACCGCTTTATTAACATTTAATTGTTGATTATCAACAGGTTAGAATAAATTTAAGGATTGACTAAGTAAATTATACCATTGGGCATGGCATTTTGCTGACGCGACGAAATAAGATGCGCAGTAATCCGGTAAAAATCAGGAAATGCAGTTACTGCCCTTCCTGTAACAAAATCAAATTTTTCGGTGACTTGTTCCGATCGCTGGTTGAGAACCCGCACATTCTTCAAACCGGTTTGCACAGCTATATCGGTTAGCACGCCGGCTTTTTTGCGGATGCTTTCGACCAGTGTGAATTCCACATTGTCGAAATATATAGCCAGCGGAATGGCCGGAAAGCCGCCACCCGAGCCAACATCAACAATACGACTGTTGGCAGAAAAATTAAAGTAATGCGCAATCGATAACGAATGAACAATATGCCTGTCGAAAATGTGATCGGTCTCTTTGCGCGATATCAGATTGATCCGGGAGTTGAAGTCAAGCAAAAGTCCCGCATATTGCTGTAGTTGTTGCAGTTTCGTCCCACTGATTTTGGGCAGACCTGAGGCTGGCTTGTCCATGCTTAAATATTGTCGGCTTTGTACTTTATCAGCGGATATAAGAGTTCGCGTGCCCGGAACAACTGGGCTTTAACGGTTCCCAACGGCAAATCAAGCTCTTTGGCAATTTCTTCATACGATAGCTCCTGATAGTAACGCAGCTCCACCAGACGTGCATAGCGCGGTTTGAGTTTCTTTATCAGTTCGAGCAACATGAGCGCCTTTTGCTCGCGGATTATGCTCTCTTCGGGATTGAGACCTGTTGAAGCAACCTGAGGAATGCTTTCTGAATCAACCTGATCGACACCGGCTTCGATGGGGAAGGTTTTTGCTTTTTTCTTACGCAGGTAATCGATACAATTGTTTGAAGCAATTTTAAACAACCAGGTACTGAATGCAAAATCGGTAGTGTATTGCGACAGATTGTTGAATGCCTTTCCAAAAGTTTCCATCGCCAGGTCTTCGGCTTCTACTTCGCTATATACCCTCCGCAGCAGTAAATAATAAATCGAATCGTAATATTTATTCAGCAAACGGGTGTATGCTGACCCATCGCCGGCAAGTGCTGCCTCAATCAGGGCGATATCTTCGAGTGCCTTGGGCGAATGATCTGTCATTTCCAATCAGGTTTTTGCTTCGTTAGAATCTGATAGCTAAAAAAATATAAATAAACGAAGGGCAAAATTACATCAAAAACCAATGCCATCAAACCAAAATTATCTTCACCTGCTTTTTTCAGAAATTTTACTTGAATAATCGCCAGCAGGCCGGCACGCAAAAACCATAAACCGGCCAGCAAAAGTGCTACGGACACGGGTAATACAAAAAGGCCTGTGACCGCAAAAACCAGAAACAAAACACGGGTAAGCGGTTCCGCAAGAAGCAAAGCAGCAATGTGTGGCCTGTATTTTCGGGATGTTGATAAATGACGTAATTTTTGATTGCGCCACAACAGAAAACCGGTTTTGGTCTGTGAACGGGTTATGGCTTCCGCATGAAATGCAATAGCTGTGTTTGTAGCTGTGGCCGCCTGCATTACGAACAAATCGTCGTCGCCTGATGCGAGATGCGCATGCGATTCAAACCCGGCAAGCCGCTCCCAAATATTCCTTCGATACATCAGATTACGACCGACACCCATGTAGGGAATACCGGCTGATGCCATCCCAAGATATTGCATGGCAATAATTGCCGCATCATAGCGTATTAATGCATTAACAGCTCTTTTCTCTGCAAAAAAACCGCTATATGCCAACACAATATCCTTGTCCGGCTGCATGGCATTTGCCATTGACTGTATCCACAAATCGGAAACCGGTACGCAATCGGCATCGATAAACAGTAACCATTCATTTTTTGCTTCGTTTATTCCCCGGGTAAGTGCATGTTTCTTGCCATGAATTACATCAGTTGTCGCTTCGATTCTGATATAGCGCAGGCGATTATCAGAACTTGCCATACGTTTTACCAGCACGCCCGTCCCATCAACCGAGCGGTCGTCGGCGACAATAATTTCAAAGTCCGGATAGTTTTGTTGCAACAGCACCGGCAGCAGGCTTTCGAGGCGTATGGCTTCGTTTCGGGCAGCAATGATTATTGAGACAGGCTGCTTACTATGGTTAAGCTGCTTTTTTATAAATAATGTTCTTGACAGAAAATTAAAAATCCAGAAAAACTGGAACAATGCCATTACAACTACCATGATTATAAAAACAAGTTTACCGGTTGGCAACCCGAATAAAGCATGGATAATATCGAAAGTGTCAGCTTCCATTATAAGCCTTTACCCTTTGCTTCGTCCCAGAACTTGTCCATTTCTTCAAGCTTCAGAGTTTTGAGGTCTATACCCTGAGCGATGGTCTGCGATTCGAGGTATTCGAACCGTTGTTTGAATTTGGTATTGGTCTTTTCGAGGGCATTTTCGGGGTTCAGACCATACAAACGGCATGCGTTAATCAGGGCGAAAAACATGTCACCGAATTCTTTCTCCGCTTTTTCGAGATTGTTGTTTTCGATTTCATGCAAAAGCTCGTTATATTCTTCGGTCACCTTATCCCAGACCTGTTCTTTCTTTTCCCAGTCGAAACCAACGCCACGTGCCTTATCCTGCATCCGGTAGGCTTTAATCATGGCGGGCAATGCATCGGGAATGCCACCGAGTACCGTTTTCTTACGGCCTTCGCTGAGTTTTATTTTCTCCCAGTTCCGTTCCACCTCGCGGGCGTCGGCAACCTTAACATCCGAAAATATGTGGGGATGCCGGTAAACCAGTTTATTGTTGATCGATTCGATGACATCGGCAATATCGAACTTTTTCTGCTCCTCTCCTATTTTTGCGTAGAAAACTATATGCAACAAAATATCTCCCAATTCCTTCTTGATTTCATCGGCATTGTTCTTATGAACCGCATCGGCCAGTTCATACACCTCCTCGATGGTAAGGGTGCGCAGACTCTGGTTGGTTTGCTCGCGGTCCCAGGGACATTTCAACCTGAGTTCGTCCATGATGTCGAGTAAGCGTTTAAATTCTTCGAGACGTTTATCCATAGTATTTGTGTGTCGTTTATCAAAACAAAAAAAGCGCAGGGCTGCGCTTCTCTTGCAGAATATCAATTTTATTAAACCATTCCGGCAAAACCCATAAATGCCAGTGCCAGAATACCGGCAACTACCAGCGAAATGGGAACGCCCCGCATACCTTTGGGAATATTTGCCAAGTCTAACTGTTCGCGGATACCGGCAAGAATTATAAGTGCCAGCCCGAAACCTATAGCAGTAGCAAATCCAAAAACAACACCTTCGAGCAGGTTGTAGTCCTTCTTAATTACAAGCAGTGCAACTCCAAGTACAGCGCAGTTGGTTGTGATAAGGGGAAGGAAAATACCCAAGGCCTGATATAAAGGCTGGCTTATTTTTTTCAGGATGATTTCAACCATCTGAACCAGAGCAGCAATCACCAAAATAAAGGAAATTGTTTGAAGGTACTCTATATTCAAAGTCTTTAAAACATAAACCTGAATTAAATAGGTCACAATCGTAGCCAGAACTATTACGAATGTAACAGCACCGGTCATACCCACTGCAGTGCTCACTTTATTTGAAACTCCCAGGAACGGACAAATTCCCAGAAACTGAGCCAGGATAACGTTATTAACGAAAATCGCTGATATGATAATAAGAATGTATTCCATGGTAATTAGTTTTTAGCTTTATTGATTTTGTTAACAAGGGCAATCATATAACCCAGTGCGATAAAGGCACCGGGAGCGAGAACAAAAACGAGAGCCCCATCTCCGTTGAAGAGTTTCATGCCAAAAATAGCTCCGGAACCAAGCAATTCCCTGATTGCTCCTAAAATTCCAAGTGCCATAGTGAAGCCCAAACCCATCCCCACGCCATCGACTAATGAAGACATCACAGTATTTTTATTAGCAAAAGCTTCGGCACGACCCAGCACAATGCAGTTCACCACAATTAACGGAATAAAGATTCCCAGTGTAGCATAAAGTGCCGGCACATAGGCCTGAATTAGAAGGTCGACTATGGTTACGAAGGTTGCGATTACAACAACATACGAAGGTATTCGCACCTTGTCGGGAATCATCTTAGCCAGTAATGAGATCACCACATTAGAGCCGACTAATACGAAAGTAGTGGCGAGACCCATCCCTAAGCCGTTAAAGGCCGAAGACGTTGTTGCCAGTGTAGGGCAGGTTCCCAAAACGAGCACCAGTATTGGATTTTCTTTAATAAATCCTTTGGTGAAATTTTTCCATTGATTCATTGTGTTTACCCTCCATTATTTTTGCTCTGCAGGGGCAGATGCAGGATTTATTTTATAATAGGCTACAAAAGCATTATATGCTCTTTGTATTGCATCACAATAGGCTCTCGACGAAATAGTTGCAGCAGTAATTGCATCCACATCGCCTCCGTCTTTTTTAACAATAAGCTTGAAGTTTGCCGGGTTCTTGCCTTTAAATTGTTCATTCCAGGTCGATTTACTTTTGCTTGTCTTATCGCCCAAACCCGGAGTTTCCTTATGCTCTAATACATTGTTATCGATAATATTACCGAGAGTATCAAACCCAACCATCACCGTAAACCGTCCACTGAAACCTTTATCGGTATAGGTTTTCACTGCTGTGGCAATGCGTTTTCCGTCAATGACAATTTCATAAAAATACAAGCTATCGATACCATCATCAGGTTTTACAGCTACTTCGCTGATAACTCCTTTGTCGGCACCCGGAACAACTAAATTAATGCTTTTCTTTAACTCTTCTGCCTTAACAAGTTTAATTGGTTCCTGTGTAAGGTAATACACGAATCCAAGACCAACAGCAGCCACTGTGGTTATCAGTGTCAGCACAACGGTCATATTTTTAAATGTACTTTCTGTCTTTGCCATGGCCATTACTTTTTAATAATTTCACCAAAACGTTTGGGTTTTGTCCAGTTATTGATTAAAGGAACCAGCGCGTTCATAATCAGGATAGCAAATGATACGCCCTCGGGATATGCACCCCAAACCCTGATCAGCACGGTAATAATACCAATTCCAACTCCAAAAATAATCTGCCCTTTGGGTGTCATGGGCGATGTTACCATATCGGTAGCCATAAATATGGCTCCTAGCATCATACCTCCGGTGAGCAGGTGGAAGGCCGGGTCGGCATAAGCAGCCGGATTAATCAGATGGAGAACGCCGGTAAAAATAGCTACACTGGCCAACATCGAAACCGGAATATGCCAGGTAATAATTTTACGAATAAGTAAAATTAACCCGCCAACCAATAAGGCAAGCGCAGAAATCTCACCCAGAGATCCCCCCATTTGCCCCATAAACATATCGGAATACGAGACCGGCATATTCGACATAATATCGCCAAACGATTGTCCGTTCTTTATTCCTTCCTTTACAATAGCCAGTGGTGTTGCACCGGTTTGGGCATCGGTAAGGGCAAAATTCATTACCTGAACTTTAGGCCACGATGTCATTTGTACCGGGAAAGATATCAGCAGAAATACGCGACCAACCAAAGCAGGATTGAAAGGATTATTTCCCAGGCCTCCAAACGACATTTTAGCGATTCCAATGGAAACCAGTGCACCAATGATAATTATCCACCAGGGTAAATTGGATGGAACATTGAATGCTAAAAGCATCCCTGTAACAACGGCTGACAAGTCTCCTACGGTACTCTTACCTTTAAAAAATATTTTTTGAATAAGCCATTCAAAAAACACACAGGCAGCGATAGCAATCAGGTTTACCCTTATGGCATCAAGCCCGAAGAAAACAGCTGAAACAATAAAGGCAGGCAACATGGCAATCACTACCCAAAGCATGATTTTTTTCACGGAATCGTGCCCGTAATCATGCGGCGACATCGAAACTGTTAATCTATTTAATGCCATAATTTTATGATTTTCTTGATCTTAATATTTTATTCAGATTTGCTTTTCCTAACCGGATATAATCGAGCAGAGGAATTCCGGCAGGACAGGTATAGCTGCACGATCCGCACTCAATGCAATCGAGTACGTGTTCTGGCTGAAGGTCTTCCCATCTTGATACATTCACCATATTCTTCAAAAGGTAGGGTTCAAGACTCATTGGGCAAACGCCTGCACAACGTGAACAGCGGATGCAATTAAACATTTCGGGACGTAATGCTTCTTTTTCGGTGATAAGAAGTATCCCGGAAGTGGTTTTTGTGACAGGTACAGATAAATCAGCAACTGCCTTACCCATCATAGGGCCACCATTCACGACCTTAGCGGTATCTTCGGGAACGCCACCGGCTACATCGATGAGTTCCGAAATGGGCGTTCCGATGCGGGCAAGCAAATTAACCGGATTTTTAACGGATTTACCGGTAACACTGACTACCCTTTCGAATAAGGGTTTATTCTTAAGAACGGCCTCATAGACGGCAAAAGCAGTCCCAACATTTTGAACCACACAACCTACATCTATGGGCAAGCCACCCGAAGGCACTTCACGTTTTAATACCGCTTTGATAAGTTGTTTTTCGCCACCCTGTGGGTACTTTACTTTCAAGCCCTGAACCATAATATCGCTGCTATATTTTTTTGCAATATCGCTGAGATGAGCAATGGCATCGGGTTTATTATTTTCGATTCCAATATAGGCTTTACCGGCTCCGATAGCCTTCTGCATCAGCATCACCCCGATGATAATTTCATCGGCTTTCTCCATCATAAGCTGGTGGTCAGATGTAAGATAAGGCTCACATTCCACCGCGTTAATAATCAGGTTATTGGCGGTTTTACCCTGCGGTACCGACATTTTTACATGGGTTGGGAAACCGGCTCCACCCATACCCACGATACCGGCTTCGGCTATTTTTGCACGAATTTCGTCAGGGTTCGAAGGAATTCCGGTTTTCAAATCATTGCTTCTGTCGATTTGTGGAACCCAGTCGTCGCCCTTTACATCGATTACAACGCACATTTGCCTGTATCCCGAAGAATCCGGCATTTTATCGACTTTAGCAACCACACCCGATACCGAAGAATGGATATTGGCTGAAACGAAACCACCTGCTTTGGCTAGCAACTGGCCGGCAAGTATCTGATCTCCTTTGGCCACAACTGCCTGAGCTGGGGCACCCAGATGTTGTGAAAGGGGGATGACAACTGTCTTGGGCGGGTCGAGCCGGGTTATGCTCTTCCCTTTCGAGAGTTTATTTTCGGCTGGATGAACACCGCCTTTTGGAAAAGTTTTTAACACGTTACCTCCTTACATTTAGATGTTATGGTTGTATTATTCTTTCACAGTTTCGCCTGCAGGTGCCTCGTCAGCTGATTTCACCTTTCGGGGTGGAAAATTAAGCTCATGAATGGCATTCGTGGGGCAGGTTTCAACACATTTACGGCACAATTTGCATTTTTCGAAATCGATGTATGCCAGATTGTTTTCGAGTCGAATGGCTTCGTAAGCACAGGCTTTAACGCAAGCACCGCATCCAATGCAGGCCACACTGCAACTTTTACGTGCCACGCCGCCTTTTTCGGTATTCATACAGGAGACAAAAATTCTACGGTCTTTTTTGCCTTTCAGGCGCAATTCAATAATATTTTTCGGACAGGCTTTTACACATGCTCCACAGGCGGTACACTTGGTATCAGAGACCACAGGAAGTCCGGTTTTTTCATCAATATAAATTGCGTTAAACGTACACACTGATACACAATCGCCTAAGCCAAGACAACCATTGGGACATCCTGTGTCACCGCTATACAGCATCGAAGCCGAAGCGCATGAAGCAATACCGTTATACAGATTGGTTTTTGCTCTTTTCTCGTGGCTGCCAGCACAACGAACAACGGCAATCATCGGGTCTTTTTCGACGGCTACCTGCCCTAAAACTTCAGCAATTTTCGACATTGCTGCATTGCCACCGGCCGGGCAAAACAAAGAGCCCAAACTATCAGCTTTCACGCAGGCTTCTGCGAAACCACGGCAACCAGGCAATCCACAACCACCGCAATTGGCACCCGGAAGTTGTGCTTCAACTTCGTCGATGCGTGGGTCTTCAAACACTTTAAATTTCTGTGCAATTAAAAACAAAATAACTGCAAGAATGGCTCCCAACACACATAAAGTTACTACAGTGTAAATTATCAATTCCATATCGGTTAATTTAATAGCTTACTTATTTTAAAAGAAAACGTCTTTTTAAACCTATCCCTAAAGAAATACAAAACAGCATAATAAGGAACTAAAATAAGGAGTGAAACCAGCCCTGACAATGCTTCATTTCCAGTTAGCAAAATCATGGAAATAATCACAGATATCACAAGAAAGAACGGCAGGATATAGCCCCAGAACAAAGCCCTGTATCCGAGCGATTGCTGCAACGACAACATCACGGCCTCACCTTTGCTGAAATCACCAACCCAGTGTTCGACTTCTATAAGTTTTTCAGATGTATCGACACCACAAAAAGAATGGGCTTTACAGGATGAGCAAGCGCTCTGAACAGCAATTCTGACTTTTATGCAGTTATTATCAACTTCGTGAACAATACCCGTATGCTCTATAACTTCAGCTCTTGCCATCAAAATTCAACTTGAGAACACAAAGGTAAAATTATATTGTTTTTTACAAGCATTATTTAAAAGAAAATACCCTGAAATAACGTTTTTTTTCAACACCATTTCAGGATATCTTATTTAACTGCCCTATCGTTTTAATGGACTACTGTTACAACGCCGGTAAAGGGTTCAAGTCCGTTGCGCAAGTCAATAATGTAGGTATAAGCACCTGTCGGAACTTTTTTACCGTCGTAATAACCATCCCAAGGGCCGGTGTTGTTTTTAGCATCATAGAGTTTTTGCCCCCAACGGTTAAATACAAACACCTCGGCAAGTGGGTATTTTTCGATATATTCAATGATCCATGTGTCGTTTACCCCATCCCCATTGGGAGTAAATGCATTGGGTATTCTGAGACACAACTTGCTGCTTTCGGGAATGTAAATATTCAGCGTTTTGGTACAGCTGTTAGCGTCGGTAACGGTAACCGTATAATTGCCTGAATTGACACTATCGAGCAGGGCAGACAAATCGCCATTATTCCATTGATAATCATAAGGTTGTGTACCTCCGGCTACTGCGAGCCAGGCCTGACCATCGTCGTTTCCACGACAGCTGGCGGCTATTACTTCGAACGAAACGAAAAGTTCTTCCGGTTCGTTCAATGTGAAGTATTGCGATGTTTCGCAGTTGTTTTGATCGCGAACCACCACATTATAGGTTCCAGCAGGCAGTGAATTAAGTTCTGACCCGTTTCCGATAATACTGCCGTTCTTGTACCAGATAATCAAATACGGCGGAGTTCCTCCGTCTCCTGTTGCTAAAACTGCCCCAGAATTCGTATTATAGCATATAACATCTCTCACAATTAAGTCGACCTCAACCGCCTTTTCGGGTTGGTTTACCGTATAGAAGCCCTGATATGTGCAATTGTTCATATCGGTAATAACCACACTGTAAGCACCTGCTGCCAACGACGATATATGACTTGATGAAGCACCATTCGACCAGGTATATATATAGGGTGAAACACCTCCGGTCACATTCAGGGTAATATCGCCATTGGTATCGCCACGGCATAAAATATGGGTGATTAAGTCGCTCACCACGATTTGTGGTGGCTGTGTGATTTCATGAATTGCAGTGCCGGTACATCCCACAGCATCAGTTACCGTGACCTGATAGGTTCCAGCGGGCAGGTTGTTTAGTACACCGGCATTTTGTGCCGACGATGACCATTGGTACTGATAAGGTGCAAAGCCATCAGTCATTTCGCCCTGAAGCACTCCGGTTGTATTTCCGAAACAAAGTACTCCCTGCAATTGGGTGATAATAACATCTCCTTCTCCATAAACATCAACTCTTTCGGAATCGGATACCGTACAACCGTTGGCATCAGTAACGGTTACTACGTAATTACCGGGTATCAGGCCGGTAATCTGGGCTGTATTTCCGCCATTGCTCCAAAGGTATGTATAGGTTCCTGTTCCACCATTAGCGTTAACACTGGCCTCGCCAATTGCCTGTCCGCATTCGGTCGCCACAGTGCTTACCACGGCAGTAAGCTGGGGTGGATTGGTCAACATAGTGGAAGCCGTAACCGAGCAGCCAATTTGATCGGTAACCGTAACCGAATAGGTCACCCCTGCACTCAGTCCGCTAATTACCGGGCCGCTTTGGGCATTGCTCCACAGATAGGTGAATGGTGCTGTGCCACCTGAAGCATTTGCCGTGATTGAGCCTGTAGCCGTGTTATAACACAGCGGGTTGATAGAAGAAAGACTCAGATTAATGGCCGGATCAACGGTAATAGATATCTGGTCGGTACCGGAACATCCTCCGGCATCAGAAACTGTAACTGAATAAACTCCCGTGGTTGTAACCGGCATAGTCTGCTGTCCGTCGTAAGCGTCAATGTTCCAGTCGTAAACTGCATAACCTGGACCCGCATTGAGGTTCACCGGCAGATCCACACTACATACCGTTTGGTCGAGTCCCAGATTAACCACCGGATTGTTTACCACGGTCACCGTGATAGCATCGGATCCTGTACAACCATCTGAGTTGGTCACAGTAACCGAATAAATTCCAGATGCCGAAACCGGCATAGTCTGTTGTCCGTTATACGCTGGGTTGCTCCAAATGTAGCTGGTAAAACCGGCACCCGCATTCAAATTCACCGGTAAACTTGAAGTGCAGGGCTGAATATCAGGACCAAGGTTTACAGTTGCATTGGGATAAACTGTTATGGTTACAGCATCGCTGGCTGTACATCCCGTGTTATCAAGAACCGTCAGCGTATAGGTGGTGGTAGCTGCAGGTGTTGCCGTTGGATTCAAAACGCTGGGACTGGAAAGTCCGGTTGTGGGAGTCCATCCATAGCTTACCGGCGCCACCCCGTTGGTTATTGCAGGAGAACCGCCAATCGGGACAGAGCCACCGGGACAAACCGACTGATCGGTTCCCGCATCTACAATTATTTGAGCAGGCTGAGGGATTGTCAGAGGGATAATATCATGACAAATACCGGTACTATCGGTAACGGTCACGTACACCTGCCCACCGGGCAACGAATTGGCCGTTTGTGTTGTTTCGCTTCCGGTCCAGGCATAGGTATATGGCGTGGTTCCTCCGGTTACTGACGAAACCGTTGCACTTCCATCGGAAGATCCGTAACAAGTTTCACCGTCAAGAACAAAAGCGCTTGCATTAACCCCATCTATGTGAAAATGCACAACCACACTGGTATTCACTAAGTTACCACAAATATCCATGATTGAACCCGGTTGTACCTCTAATGTATAATCGCCATCGTGCTGCAGGTAGTCTGCAAGTTCAAGAGTCCAGACATCGTCATAATATGTATCTCCATACGAAGAACCCAGCCCTGCTACGCAAACCGGTGCCCACACATTACTGACAACGTATTGTCCTGCAGGTCCGGTAATTAAAAAATCGCCGGGATCTGTCCCAGAACACCATATTTGCTCCGAGAATTGTACAGTGATACTACTGGAACCACACATGGGTGGATACACCAGATCAACCAGCTGGGGTCCGGAATTATCAAGTATTTGTGCAGTGCCTCCAAACGTGATAGTATATCCAGACTGAGTTGCACTAAAATTACTTACATTAACTACGTAAGTTTGTCCAGTTGTAACACTCAAAGCGTCATTAAATGGGGTACAACTATTGCCATGTTGGCAACTCAATGCACTTGCGTCGTTAGGACCTGTGGCACCACTCGTACCACAGAAATTACAGCTTGCCTGAAGTGCATCTGCCTGTGTTGCAATATCAACACATTGAGCATTTGTCAAATTAAATACAGACCAGTCGTAATCGTCGCTGGAATTATTTGGTGTAATTGTAAAAGCAACAGTTCCGCTATTTTGTACTGTAAAAATATACCAAACATCATTGAGTTCACCATCTAACAAGCAGTTCCCCGGACAATTATTGTCTGAATTTGCACCCGGGTAATCTGGAATTTCGCCGGTATAATGACCTGTTCCTGAATAAGAGTTGTTAGTGAAATATGTATTGAAGCACAATGGTATCGCCCCCAGGCAATCCTGGGCATTGGGCGGAGTAATTGTCATATAAGCCATTGTTCCGGCATTGGTGCCATTGTTCTGGCAATAGTGCTGGTGAATAACCACACTGTAGGTTCCGTTAGCCGGAGCTATCCATATTAATTCGGATGCGAAGTTACAGAAGTCATCATTATAGGCATAAACCACGGTTCCGGCCTGATTGCAGATTTCTAACTGGGTGTCGATAGTGGTAGCCCCACCACCTGTGCAAAACGAAAACACATAGGTAGTTTGCGCATATGCTGTAAAAGTGTAACGCTGACCCGCATTCACCGAAATGGTCTGAAAAGTGGGAAGCATGTTTAAGTTTCCGGCCAGGGTTCCTCCGCCACCACATTGCGAAAATGCCTGCAGCCCGTTCGTTACCAATAATATAAAAATTACCAAACTACTTTTGATGGTATTTTTCCTTAGTATAGAATATCTCATAAGCAATTATTTTGGTGTGGTTTTTAACATTATTACTCACTTACAAATGCTGCAATTCAAAACATTTAATCAATTTCAAAGACGATGGAAAAACATATTAGTTGCTTAATTGCAAGCTGAATAGTTTAACCCGCATAAAAATAATGCAATTTTTGAAAGATACAAAATAAGGTCAAATTATTATTGAACAGGGAACAGTTGAATTGTGTTAAAATCCTCATCAAAACCAAGGATATTGCAATGTTTCTGAATGTATTGACGCGATCCTTCGATATTAACAAAATCGAATCTTGTTGCCAATGTATTTGAGTTAGCTGGTTTATGAGGATATTGCTTGATATCTGTTCCAAATTTCGTGTAGCAGTCGAGCAAATACAACATCTGGTCGTAGGCTGCAAACGAGTATGAAAGCGGTTCTGCAACAAAAGTTTCGCGATAGCGGTAAACAAAGTTTTTTACTGAAGGTTTGGTATAATCAATCCAATAGGGTGTGGTATAGGCAAAACCCAGGGCATTATAATAACCGGCATCAATACTCCGGTAGTCGAGCCATGACAATTCACCCAACAGGCAAATATCCGTTTTTTTAATCTGAACGAGTTTCGACATCAGGCTCGACACCTGGGCCTCGGTTTTTTCGTTGCAGATAACCACATTCAGAGTCGATTGTGACATGAGTGCCGATAATGCAGAACCACTGGCTTCAGAATAGGATATAACGGCAATATAAATGCTGTCGCCATGGTTTTTGGCAACCGCAGCACGCTGCATCTCATCCTTCAATTCAAGGGCTTCCTTGCGGGCAATATCGTTGTTGTTATAAACGATAATATATCGCTGTTGCGGATTCAACGCGGCGTATGAAGAAATTGCATAAAATCTGCCAATTTTACCCGGATTATTCCAGATAACCGACGTGGCTCCCATGTCAACTTTCTCATAATCAGAGAACGGACTCACCAGAATACACTTCTTCGAAATACGATCTTTTATAAATTTCAGTTGCTTGGTGTACACAGGCCCTATGATAATATCAGCATTCACCACAACGTCTTTTTCGAGCAAAGCACTCAAAAGCACCGTATCTGCCCCTGTATCAAACACATGAACATTCACTTTTAAACCGTTGTTTTTAAGGCTGTCGAACGCCATCAGGCATCCCGAATAGTATGCGAGCATCATTTCGTTGAGAGGCAGCGTCGAAAATTCTTTTTTAGCGGTTTCCTGATTGTACCAGTTACGCGTATTTGTGTAAATATCGAATGGAAGCATGACCACAATATTCATTTCGGACTTCGGACTATAGTCAATCGCATCGACCTGTTGCGGTACAGACTCCTGCACATGGTTATCGGGCGGAGTTACCTGTGTTGTGGTATCGTTTTTCGGAAATTGT
Organism: Bacteroidota bacterium; assembly: GCA_029564465.1. GTDB lineage: Bacteria > Bacteroidota > Bacteroidia > Bacteroidales > ML635J-15 > JAGOEF01. The sequence continues at coordinate 20,067 of JAKQPY010000048.1, forward strand.
GTTTTTGGATCGGCTTCGCGTGGAATTCTGATTACCTGCCCTGTTTTTAATTTCGATGGATTTAGTCCGTCGTTGGCATTGAGAATATCCGATTCGGTAACTTTGTATTGTTTAGCTATACTGTAGAGGGTTTCTCCCCTTTTAACCTCGTGATTCGAAAAAGCGATTGAATCGTCACGCTGTACTTCGACAGGTTTGTCAACCGGAGGCTGCACAGGTTGATTTTCGACCACATCGCTTTCGGGAATTATTAAAATATCGCCGGGTTTCAAACCCTGTTCCTGAATTTTAGGATTTGACTTGTATAATTTCTCGACAGTAAGGTTGTACATACGGCAAATACCATACACCGTTTCACCGCGCTGAACAATATGTTCGACACCTTCGATTTTAGCTGGCTGCTGGTTGTTCTTATCGGTTACTTGCGGAGTTTTGGTATCGGGTACTTTAATTATCTGACCCACCTTCAAGCCTTTGCTGGTTTCAGGGTTAACGGTCGTTAATTCTTCAACCGAAACGCCATATGCCTTGCTAATACCGTATAAGGTTTGTCCTTGTTTTATAGTGTGCAGATAGTACGATTTGCCGTCAATCTGTGTTTTAACACTTGAGATTTCCACCGCTTGTGAATAAACAGCCAGGCTTGAAAGTATTATTGAAAAAATCAGTAAACATCGTTTCATGTTGCCGAATTTAGTATTTAGCGCCCAAAAATACAAAAAACAGGCGATACAAATTGCATGCCTACCTATGTTTATACACATCAAGAACCCTTTCGAGCGTTTTATTTTTAAACAGGCAATGTGGATAAAAACATCCGGCGACCTCATTCAACAATATTTTTTCGTTAACAGGAATAAACCCCGGTACAATCTGCAGCATGTCGGCAGCTTGCACCGCATCGAACACTTTTTCAACCTGAGTTTCATTCAAACGCTCATTCTCGCATTCGTAAAAGGCGATATCTACAGCGCTAAAATACACGTACTGAGTACAGATTCTCGGCAAATTTTTCACCGGTCTGATATATACAGCGGCCACCCTGCCGGGATACAAACCGGCAATACTGTCGTAAACGAGTTCGTCATTTTCGCTGTTGTCGCCAATCAAAATCAGACGTGTTCCCGGGCAACTATCCACAATGCTGCGGATAGTTTCAATTTTATGCTTAATACCGGGTTCACCGGCAGTTCTTAAAAAATATCCATCACATCTCACTCCGTTTTCCCGAATCAGCTTTTTTACACGCCATGCAATGATGGTGGGTGTATTCGAAACGAAATACAGTCGTGCCCCTTCCTGCTTCATCAGATTATACATCTCGGTGCTTCCGGCAAAAACCCGGGTGCTGAACATGGCATTGGTAAATGCTGTAAAGCCCGATGTGGTATTTGTAATTTTGTAAGTATCATCAATATCGCTTATCACGATAAAATTATTGTAGCTCTGACCGAAAGCAAATCGGACGAGTACAACAAAAACCATAACGAATAAAAATCGCATGAAAATCAGTTTATGGGTAAACTTATTGTAAATACGCTCCCGCTACCGGGTTTGGAAGCAGCGGAAATCTGACCTCCCATTGCCAATACGAGCGACTTACAAATTGCCAGCCCCAGACCTGTTCCGGTCTTCAACTGATTGGTCTGAAAGAACCGGTCGAAAACACGCTCCAAATCACGGGCTTCGATTCCAATGCCTGTATCTGCAACAACAATTTCAATCTTCTTCTGTTTTTTGATGCAACTGAAATTTACCGAGCCTTTTTCGGTAAACTTAAAGGCATTCGCAAGCAGATTGGTAATTACCTGAACCAGCTTCACCCTGTCGGTTTTGAAAACGAAAGATTTTGGGACTGTTTTAAAGTTGGTATCGAAACTCAACTGCGAAGGACAATTAACTTTAATTGAATCGGCAACTCCTTCGAGGAGTTCCCTGAGAAGTACATCCTCGTACTGAACAACAACTGATCCTGATTCGATTTTGGCAAAATCGATAATATCGTTAATGAGGTTCAGCAAGTGATTGCTGTTGAACTCGATGCGTTTGATAAACTCAGCTTTCCGCTCATCGTCGAACAGGTCGCTGCCCAACAAACCCGAGAATCCCACAATGGAGTTGAGTGGCGTTCTTATTTCGTGGCTCATATTAGCCAGAAAAGCCGTTTTTAATTTATCGCTTTCTTCAGCTTTATCTTTTGCATGACGAAGCTCAATTTCCAACTGTTTCTGACCGGTAATATCCTGAATTACGCCAAAAACTCCGGCGGCTTTGCCATCTGCCTCACGAATGAGTGTGTTTTTACTGATAAGGTGTTTTAATCCCTGAGGGGTTTTTATTGCCAGTTCAATTTCGCTGTCGTTGCCAACAAGTCCACTACGGGCACTTTCAATAAAAAACTGCACATTTTTCAGATCTTCGGGAGTATGTAACTTTGCAAGAATTTTACCGACCATATTTTCGGTATTGTCAAGCTCAAATATTCGCACAAACTCATCCGACTTTATAAATTCCTTTTCATCGAAAAAGTACGTCCAGAAAGCCAGTTTCGACATAGTCATGGCGTTTTCGTGGTATTTCTGTGAGATCAGAATGTCGCGTTCCCTTTCCTTTTCGATGGTATGATCGGTAACCTGAAGAAGAATACGATTGTTTTCGGGATGATGGATATTAACGAGCAGAGGAGTAAAACGATAACGCAGGTACAGACGCCGGCTCGACTCCACGCGCAATCCGTAGTTTAAAAATTCTTCGGTTTTAATCCATCCCGAATAGTCAACATCCTCAAAATTCAGCAGACGGTTCATCACCTCCTCGTCGAAAAAATTCAGTTTGAACACGTTAAAACCTGTCAGATTCGATTTTTTTGACACGCCAAAAATATGAAATGCAGCGTCATTGGCATTGAGGATATCGCCATTTTGACTAAACAGACAAATTCCGATGGGAGATTTAACAAAAATATTCCGGAACAATGCTTCACTCTCGGTAAGTGCCAGCTCGTTTTCTTTAATGGAACTTATGTCGATACAACTTCCAATGATTCGTTTGGGTTGCTTGTTTTCGTTGTAATTAGCAATTTTTCCCTGTGCTTCGAGCCATAAATATTTGTTATGAGCCGACTTGATACGGAGTTGCACCCGGAATTCATCGATTTTTGATGAAAGCAGCAAACCCTGTACCTCAGCCACCAATGGTAAATCAGCCGGGTGACAAAAATTCTGCAATTGTTGCAGTGTCTTTGGCAAATCATTTCGCCGGTAACCCAGAATACTGGTAATACTTTCAGAAAAATATGATAATTGAGTGTCATCGTTCCATTCCCACACAAACGATCGGGAATTGTTTAATGCAAAACTGTAGCGTTCTTCGCTTTTACGGATAAGGTAGCGCTGCTCGGCCGTTTTGCCAAGGTCGGTAACAATAATAACGAACTCTCCGCTTCCGGTGGGATAGGCAGTGGTAAACACCCATTTATCACGCCAGGGATCATAGTTTTCGCGCACAACCGGTTGTCCCGAATTAGCCGAGGCAAGGCACTCCATAAACCATTTGGTTTCGAGTTCCTGAACATGTTGTCCCATTTTCTTACCAACCAGTTCGACATTTCCCGCAATTGTCAGGTATTCCCTGTTCACCGACTTAATCAGAAAATCGATACATACGCCTTCATCATTCCTTATTTTATCACAAATCATTACACCCAGCGGCATCATTTCGATGAGCTGATGATAGTTCTAGCGGGTTACCACCAAATCGTTCCGAAGCGATATTTCCTCTTCAATATTATTGATCAGCGCCAACACCCTCTCGTTATCGATTTTCACAAGGGTAGAACGATACATTTGACCACCAAGCGAGTATACATACGACTCCTTATTCCCTAAAAGGAAAACCGAGGCCATTTTTGACGCGGTGATTGACGCAATATCAGGAGGCAGCAAATCACCGATTTTTCTTCCGACAATTTGTTCGGGCGGAACGTAAAGCATACTGCTATTTGAACTGTAACACTCCAGAAATATGCCCTTCCGGTCGATGACAAAGCTGATATCAGCATTGGCAAGCAGCAGGGCTGCAATATTTACGCCTTTGCCGGCTTCATTTTTTGAAGAAGTATCATAGCTTAGGAAACTGCTTCTTTTTGGAGACTTGGTGCCCATAGAAATGCCGGTTTAATTGCTGATAAAATTAACGAAATTTATTTTAAACCACAATGGAGATACTTACACTTTTTTATTCATACAATTGTTCATTGCATCCGTGTAATGTTTAAATTGAAAAGAAAAACCCGTTTTTGATAGGTTGGTTGTTTCAACAGGCCTTCCTCCAAGTATCAGGGTGCTTTTCTTTCCCAATACAAACCGGATGATTCCGGAAGATATTTCAGGTAACCAGAAATGGCGATAGATGGTTGAAGCCAGTGTACGGATAAAAACGCCCATTTCGGGTTGATTGTCGGAAGCCAGATTAAAAGTACCGGCTACTCTAGGGTTCCCAATTGCGAACTCCACAAACCTGCAAACATCAGATTGGTGAACCCAGCAGAATATTTGTTTTCCCGAAGAAGGCACAATCATGAGTCGCCAGCGGACCAGACGGGTAAAAACAGCCATTATTCCGGCCTTCGGCATCAGTATATTTGCCAGCCGCATAATTACGACACGGCAACCCGCCTCCCGGAATCTTTCTGCCTGAGCCTCCCACTCCACACAGACTTTCGATAAAAAACCGGTTCCCGGTGCATCGCCCTCAGTTGCCGGTGGTAAGCCCGGAAAATCATCGTAAAAACCAATTGCCGATGCCGAAATAAATACCTCAGGAAAATATCCGGCATTCCTGAATGCGTCGAAAAGCAAGGAGGCCGTTTGAACTCGTGACAGCAGAATTTTCTTACGTCCCCTTTTGTTCCATCGGGTTGTAGCAATGCTTGCACCGGCCAGATGAACCACTGCATCGATATCACCGGGAAACACCTGAGAGCCCGATGCCATATCGTCCCAGGTAATTGCTCCTGGAAAATCCGCAATTGACCTGCGACTTAAGGGCACAATGCTGTGACCCTTAGCGGTAAGTCTTTCAGCCAAGTTCGAAGCAACATTTCCACCAATGCCTGTAATCAGTATTTTCAAGCAAAAATTAGTTATTCCCAAATATACAATTTCTTTATCGATAATTTGATGTTTTTTGATTTGATAATTTCAAATTCACCGAAATATATTATTTTTGCAGCGCTCAATCGGTGAAAATATTTTCTTCCGATTATACGGGCAGCGGGGTGTGGCGCAGTTGGTAGCGCGCTACGTTCGGGACGTAGAGGCCGGAAGTTCGAGTCTTCTCACCCCGACTAAAAGGCAGGTTATTACCTGTTTTTTTGTTTTATATAGCATTAGGACTGGCTTTATAGCGATAAAAACATCAGAAACAATTAGAAAACAAATATCATTTTCATGATATAAAAAACAATAATAAAGAGATAACAATTGAACGAATTTAGTTTTCTTTGCAATAAAGTTGAAAAATTAAAATTATGAAAAAGCTGCACTTATTACAATCGCTGCAATCTTTAGTTTGACTGTTGTAGCGCAGGTTACCGATGGTGAAACAAAATTGAGGTCGGTAAACGGGGACACAACTTCAGGATGGAAAACCGGTGGTATGGTATCATTGAATTTAAGCCAGTCGTCATTTACCAATTGGTCAGCCGGCGGGCTTAATTCCATAGGTATAAACGGACTGTTGAGTGGCTTTGCCAATTACCACAAAGGCAACTCGACCTGGGACAATATGCTGGACATTGGATACGGGCTGTTACGTCAGGGCGATAATGCCCAATTCATCAAGACCGACGACAAAATTGATTTTTCATCAAAATTTGGTCAGCTGGCTTCCAAATCCTGGTATTATGCGGCTGTATTGAACTTCAAAACTCAGATGACCAATGGCTATAAATACCCAAACGATTCAGTTGCCATATCGAGACTTTTTGCTCCAGCCTATCTGATTGGTGCTATCGGGATGGACTTTAAACCATCGCCCAAAATCACCGCATTTATTGCCCCATTCACTTCGAAAACCACATTTGTTCTCGATGATGACTTGTCTAATCTGGGAGCGTTCGGGGTTACTCCGGCTGTTTACGACGGAAACCTATTGAGAACTCCGGGACAAAAGGTCAGAAGTGAATTCGGGGGATATTTAAGAGTTGTTTACAATCAGACATTCTTTAAGGATAAAAGTGTGTCGGTTCTTAGCAAACTCGATTTGTTTTCGAACTACCTTCATAATCCTCAAAATATCGACGTGAACTGGGAAAGTATTTTCAGTTTTAAAGTAAATAAATACATCTCGGCAACCATTACCACCCAATTGATTTACGACGATGACATCATTATTAAGGTTGACCGTAACGACGATGGTGTAGTGGATGATGCCGACGGTGCAGGTGGTCCCCGTATTCAGTTCAAGGAGATTCTGGGAATTGGTTTTTCATATAAGTTCTAATAATCATCTAAAATTCATCACTATGGGAATTATTAAAGAGTTTAAAGCGTTTGCCATGCGTGGCAATGTAATCGATATGGCCATCGGTATTATAATCGGTGGAGCATTCGGGAAAATAGTTTCATCACTGGTAAACGATATTCTGATGCCACCCCTGGGCTATTTAATCGGCGGGGTAAACTTCAGAGAGCTGAGTGTAATCATCAAAGAGGCTGTGGGCGATAAACCTGCAGTAACACTCAATTACGGAAACTTCATACAGGTTGTTATCGACTTTCTGATTATCGCCTTTGTGATTTTCATGATGGTTAAGCTCATGAATGCTGCCAAGAAAAAACAAGAGGAAAAACCGGCCGCTCCCCCCGAACCCACCAGGGATCAGGAATTGCTTACCGAAATACGCGACTTACTGAAAAACAAATAATTAAAATTGATTTTATTAACGGGGATAGCACATTATCCCCGTTTTTTTTTAATGCGCCGTCTGTGCTGCTTTATAGTGCTCTTTAACTTCATCGAGACTGAAATTCGAAAAACGCATTCCATTGCGGAATTCAACCATCGAATTGCCGGACTTAACCACATAGAAGAAATTATAGTCAACACCATTTTCACTTTTCTTTTTGTAAATAAAACCTTTATCACCTTCTTCAACAAAAGAATCAAACTCCGAATCATCAGTAATCATTTCTTTTTCCGATTTCATACGATTGGCCGGAGTGTTCAACGAGTCGCTTTGCATACAGGTAACTTCGAGTACAAAATTGTCTTTTTTTATTTCGTAAGCCACCAGCCCAAAACCCGAAAACATGCTCATTGCGATTGACTCTTCTACCTTCGACCCTTCGGGAACTGTTACACTAACGGGGATTCCGTATTCTGACAAATTAATTTCAGCATAAGCCAGTTTGCTGGTGCCGGTTTGTTTTTGATTGCTTTTTTGACCACACGACATTAAAAAAATGACTCCAAGCAAAACCACAACTGATATCCTCATAACGGGGTTGATTAAAAGTTTAACACATATTGCTGAATGGCTTTTACATTCAGTTTAAGGTTGCGTAATTCGCAATATTCAATCAATTCGTCAACATCGATTTTAATTTCACGAACCCGGCACCCTTTTTCATACAGTTCTTTTTTTTCGGCCTTATGCACTTCGGACCACACTTCGAAACTGTCTGGAATGTCTGATTTATTTTCGATTACAGTGAGCAGGTAATTATAATCTGTTTTACTGAAAGCAGCCAGACGAACAACTTGTTTCATAACCAAAGCATTTTAACCTGTTGCAATGTTACAACCAATTTTACAAAAAAACAACCGATTGCAGCGATCTTCGAATCCCGTTCCGAAAGCGGTACTTCGGATATCCTACGATTATTGCAGCAATTGCAGTATGTTGTTCCGGTATCTGTAGCAGCTCCTTCAGCAATGGAACCTTATTTATGGCAGGAGCAATCAAATCGACACAAGTTGCACCCAGCTTCAGCGAGTGCGCTCTCAGCAAGGCAAAACCAAGTGCAATATACGTATCGGTGGCAGCATTCTCAGCTTCGCTGTGGGCGTGAAAAACAATCATCGCCGGGGCTCCCCGTGTAATTGCATTTTCGGTACCGGCTTTCATCGACGGCAATTTTGCATTCAATATAGGCAGCAAATGGTTCTTAACCAGCCGGTATTTCTCTGCCCCCATTTTCCGCCTGATCATATGTTTTGCTACCGGATGCTTCAGCCCTTTCACCATGTTATCGTATAAACCGACCATGTGCGGAAGCAGCCTTTCCATGGTTTCACGGTTCTTTACCACCGAAAGCGATATTTTGACCGGAGGGAACGATGGCGGAGCCATGGCGATACTGTCAACAATGTCACGAAGCAATTCTTCCGGCACATCTTTATCGAGGAATGAGCGCACCGACCTGCGCGATTCGAGCAACGAAACAAAGCCGGCGTCAGATACTGTTTCCTGAGCTAAGGGAAATATTTCGCTTCCATAACGAATACCCTCAATTTGGATGGCCTGCGAAGAACAGGCTGCCATACATTGCCCGCAACCTATACACAAGGGTAAACGTGAATCATCGCAATGAATCTCACCTTCATAAAACCTGAAAATCAGGTTGGGGCAGATTTCGGTGCAAATCCTGCATTTCTTGCACAAAGAAGCATTGAGGCTTACTGACGGAGCTTTCATATCGTAGATTTTCAAGTAAATGTAATTACAATTCCAATACGATTGAATTATCAAAAAAGAACTATTAAGCCGGCTTTTTATTCAATAAAGTTTTGCGCGATATTATGGAAGCGACAAAACAATCGCCGGTAACATTTACCGTGGTACGCAGCATATCAAGGGGCCGGTCGACAGCAATAATCATGGCTATACCCTCAACCGGAATGTGCAGCGAATTGAGGATGATGGAGAGAATAATAATACCGGCGCCGGGCACAGCTGCGGCCCCAATGGAAGCAATGGTGGCCGTGAATACTATACTCAGTTGCTCTGTCAATCCTAAATCAATTCCGTATACCTGAGCAATAAATACAGCGGCTACCGCCTGATAAAGGGCTGTTCCATCCATATTCACGGTGGCGCCCAGCGGTAAAACAAAGCTCGATACTTCGTCGCTGACACCAAGGTTTTCTTCGGCACACTTCATCGTAACAGGCAGGGTTGCAGCTGAACTGCTGGTTGAAAAAGCGAGCAGTTGTGCCGGAAATACCGACTTAAAGAATCTTAACACGGGCAATCGTGCAATGATGCGAAGTACCACCGGGTACAACAATAATAGCAGGAACAATCCGACAACAACAGCCAGTGCATACATTAAAAGCGATGAAAAAAGACCTCCTGTACTGCCTGCATTTGCTTGTGTTATATCGGCAATCACCGAAGCCATCAGGGCAAACACTCCGAGCGGAGCCATATACATTATTATGTCAATTACTTTCAACACGATGTCGTTGCCCGAGTCAATCACATCTTTGAATGGTTTTACTTTTTGAACGGGCAATAAAATCATGGCAACACCAAAAAGCAATGCAACAAAAATTACCTGCAACATCATGGAATTGTTTGAAGCGGCAGCAACAATATTGTCGGGAACGATGTCGACCAACACCTGCAAGGGTCCCTGTTCCTTTAGTGTTTCGGCTGCCTGTTGCTTGGCCGCCAGCGATGCAGAATACGACTCCGCGAGTGTGTTTTCGGCTCCGTGCGCAAAGTATTCACCCGGACGGATGATATTTACCAACACCAAACCTAAAGAGACAGCCAGCATTGTGGTTATCAGATACAGGGCAATGGTCTTCA
>JAKQPY010000049.1:0-5645 GCA_029564465.1 Bacteroidota bacterium
GGATGAGGCAATGCAGGCGGGTGCCGAAAAAGCCAGAAACCTGCTGCGCACCGAAATAGAATGGTTGCGGCGCATGCCAAAGGCCAGAACACATAAATCGAAATACCGGATTAAAACTGTCGGGGAACTTTCTGATAAGGCACACGTCCAAAAACCTAATTCATCGATTAATATCAGAATGGAGGCATCCAGGCTGGGTTCGAAAGTACTGAATATGAAGAATATTTCGAAATGTTATGGTGATAAAAGGGTGCTTAGTAGCTTTTCATATGTGTTTGCTCCTTATGAGAAAGTGGGAATTGTTGGAAATAACGGTACAGGAAAGACGACACTTTTGAATATTATAAATTCGAAAATTCTTCCCGATACAGGGACTGTTACTTTAGGTGATACCGTAAAACTTGCCTACTATACACAGGATGGATTGCGTTTTGATGATTCCGAACGCCCGATTGATGTGGTAAGTAAAATTGCCGAAGTGGTGAAGCTTTCCGATGGAAACAGCGTGAGTGCTTCGGCTTTTTTGCAGATGTTCCGGTTTCAGCCACCGCAGCAATACGATCTGATTTCGAAACTGAGCGGTGGCGAAAAGCAGCGCTTGTATCTCTGCACAGTACTGATGCAGCAGCCCAATTTTCTTATCCTCGATGAACCCACCAACGACCTTGATATCATTACCCTGCAGGTACTCGAGGATTATCTGGTTAATTTTAAAGGTTGCGTTCTGATTGTTTCACACGACAGGTTTTTTCTTGATAAAATTGTAGATCATGTGTTTGTTTTTAGTAGCAACGGTGCTATAAAAGATTTCCCCGGAAATTATTCGCAATATCGTTATTCAAAAGAGTTTGCCGAAAGTCCAAAACCCCTTAAGCAACCGGTCTCAATCCCTGAAAAAAAACAAATTTCAGCCCCTGCAAAATCCGGCTTAACTTACAAAGAACGGCTCGAAATTCAGCAAATAGAAATGGATTTAAAAAGTCTGGAAACACAAAAGCAAGAGCTCAATAATAAAATTTCTGATAGCTCAGTAAACCAAATCGAACTTTTTGCGTCTTCAAAACAGTTGGGTGAGGTAATAATTAGAATAAGCGAGTTGGAATTACGCTGGTTGGAATTATCGGCAAAGGCTGATATGTAAATGGTTCTGATGAAGTAATACTAAGCATTTGTTTTTTCTGATTATTATTGTAATTTTGGTATGTTATTAGATTTTTAGGCCTATGAAAAGAATAATTGTAATATTCCTGAGTGGTTTATTGGCTGTTACTACAGCAAATGCGCAAAACGATTGCAGCAATGCGGTTCATCTCAATTTTGAAGATTATTCAACCTGCGGCCAGCTCGCCATGGAATCAATCGATTTGGGTACAGCCACTGCGTCTTCGACAACCCCAAATCCTACATGTGGTAATTTTAGCGCTTCATCCGAGGATTTGTGGTACACCATTACTGTGCCCGCCGGTGCCAATACGCTAGCCTTCCATATGTTTAATTCCAACTACACACCCATGTTATTCAATGCTTCAAAACCGGGAATGGCGGTGTACAGGGGAACCAATTGTACTAATTTAACTTTGCTGAACTGTTTTACTGATGCAGGTGGTTTCATGGAAAATGGTGAAATCCGATTCGAGCCAATCAGTGGCTTGGTTCCCGGCGAAACATTGTGGATCAGGGCCTGGGATCAGGGTAATATTTCTCAACGAATTTTTCTGATTGCTTCGGTAATACTCAGTCTCCCCGAAGATGATTGCATGACTCCTGAGCCTTTGGGCACGGGTGGATGTAATATTCTTTCAACAGGTGGTGATATTCCTGCTCCCGAAGATTGTGGATGGAATACCACCGATAACTCAATTTTCTATTACTTTACTGTTACAGGCTCCGACCCTCAACCCTATACTATTACAGCTGAAAACGGGGAGTGCTGGGCAAATTCAGGGGGTGAAAGCCCCGAAATTCAATTCGCCGTGTATAGCTGGAATGGAACAAATTGTAGTGGAATTGGTGGTTCTGGATCTTCATACCAGGGATGTGCAAGCGGTACAGGTCTGGTTACATTCTCCGAGAATCTGGCACCCGGCAACTATATTCTGGCTTTCGACGGATATAGCATGATGTCGGGAAACTCATTATGTATTTTCGGTTTCGAAGCCCCTTTTATCACTCCTGAATTGACGGTCACCTTAAATACGACCAATGCTATTTGTGGTTCCGGAGGATCTGCTGTAATAAATGTGCAAGAATCTTGTACAGGTAACCCAAGCATTGCATGGAGCAATGGGGCTACTGGTTTCACGGTGCAGAATCTTCCAGCCGGAAATTATACCGTTACCGTTGCCGATGGTGTGGAGTGTGGCGATACGGTTATTAATTTCACCATTACCGACTCAGGCACTTTGAGTGTTGATGCAGTAGCCTCGGGTGATCCCTGCGAAGGGAATATTACTGCTACCGCCAATGTTACGGGTGCAAACCCGGCGCAGTGTACTTATTCCTGGAGTACCAATCCGGTGCAACATACACAAACCACCACCAATCTGGCAGCGGGTACCTATACCGTTACGGTAAGTCTGGGTACTTGTACAGCCACCGATCAGGTTAGTATTACAGTGTACGATAATATTACCGTTGGAAACCTTGATACGGAGTGTAATGGAACGAATACAGAATATACACTCACTTTTAGTGTGACAGGGTCAACGGGTAATCCGGCTTCCTTTAATGCCAACTGGGGCTCGGGTAACCAGGGTTTTGTGGGTAGTTTCAGTCATAATTTCACCTCACCTTCAACCTATAATATCACCGTTACCGATTTGAATGGCTGCAACGAATTTGTCCTGACCGGAAACGTCGATTGCGGCTGTATGACCAATGCCGGAAGCATGACCAGTCTTGAGCCGATTCATTTGTGCGCAGGCCAGTGTACTAACGGTATTTCGCACAATGGAGATCAGGTACTCGATGCCGACGATATTTTTGAATTTATTATTCATACAGGAGGCTTTCCGGCAACTATTCTGGGTAGAAGCAGTGACCCGGTATTTTGCCCCAACGAAGTAGCCGGAGGTATTAGTTTCGAAACAGTCTATTATATATCGCCTGTCGCCGGAAATCCCTCATTTGGACATGTTGATCAGACAGATCCCTGCTATAGTCAGGCTGCCGGAACTCCGGTGATTTGGCATCAAATGCCGGTGGCCTATATTAACGGGACTGAACTGGAAACCTGCGGTAATACAATTCACCTGAGTGCTATGCCTCAGGCACAAGGTATGACAGCCTACTGGTCGTCGGCAGCACAGTTTGTCCCTATGGGGGGCAACCTGATTTCAAGCCCTGAAATCAATATTCTTGTAAATGCATACGACGATGTATGGTTTTATTGGAATGTGGTGAATAATCAGTGCACGGCCCGTGACAGTATTTTGGTGCATTTCCGTCAGACCCCCAATACCTATGCCGGACCCGATGCCATTGTCTGCGGAAGTTCAACCACCCTGGAAGCAGAATTAAGTCTGTCTGCATCAATAGGACAATGGAGCGGCAACGGAGCTGCTTTCAGCTCTCCCACAAACCCGAGTTCTTCGGTTACCGTCGTTGATTTTGGAACCTATACTTTTACATGGACCGAAAGCAACGGTGCCTGCTTCGATCAGGATAGCGTAAATATTACTTTTATTCAGGAGCCCACTCCCAGCACTACCTTGAATCATGACACGGTTTGCGGTGTAAGCTATACACTCAATGTGCTGAATGTTCAAAACCCGGGCCAATGGCGTGCTTATGATGATGGTGTCCAGATTAATCCCACCTATATCAATGGAACCAATCTGAATACTCCCAATGCTCAGGTAGTTATTCCTGCGTATTCAGGATTGCATAATACAGTAGTTTTCGAGTGGACAGAGGTGAGCCAGTTCGGAGGTGTGCAATGTTTTGGCACAGCCAGCGTAACCGTTACTTTTGCACGGGAGCCTTCGGCCAGCGTAGGTCAGGATGACCATGATCAGGTATGTGGTAACTCTTATACTTTCGCTGCTGATACCCTGGGCTCAGGGTGGGCCTATGGCACCTGGATTGCTACGAATGTTATTGCTGCTTTCGACGACATAAACAACCCGCTGGCTACGGTTACAATCGACCCATTGGGCAGTTATGGCGATACCGCTTATGTCGAAGTACCGTTCCTCTGGGTGATGAATAACACCGGCTGTACTGCCATCGATACCATGTACGTAACATTCTATAATGCTCCCGTGGCCAATGCCGGAGTCAACGATTCAATCTGCGGATTTGAATATCCGCTGCATGCGTACTACAGCATTCCTGCATCCGGGGGATATGCGCCTACGGGTTGGTGGACCTACCTCGATGGCCCGGTAACTCAGGGTGTAAATATTTTCAATCAAAACAGCCCGCAGACAAATGTTACTGTTCCCACCGAAGGTATCTATCGTTTTGTATGGCGGGAATCAAATTCTGAATTACCCAGCTGCTATACCACCGACACCGTCGAGATAAAATTCATCGAAATACCGGTGATTGATGCAGGCGACGACTTTAATGTATGTGGACAATGCACTTCGCTGAATTGTGTAAGCGCAGGTTATTATGGTACATGGCAGCCCATGCCGGGCATTACCTGGGGTGATGTGAATAGCCCGACCACTACTATTTGTTCAAGTCTCTATGGTGCACGTGAGTTTATATGGCAGGAAACCAATGGTATGTGCTTTGGTCGTGATACGGTTGTTGTTACCTTCTGGCGCAGACCAACGGCTGAAATTCTCACCGATGCAGCCGACTCTACACAGTGTGGGCTATGTTATAAAAGGTTATCGGCCGGTATTCCGGGTGCCGGAATCAGCGGGTTTTGGTGGGATGCCAACGAACCCAATGCGGTGTTCAGCCACTACACGCAGTTGAATCCGGATACGGTTTGTGTTACCCAATATGGTTTGCATAATTTCTATTGGATTGAAGAAACCGGCGTGGAATCGGAACCGGCAGGTTTCTGTGCAGACACCGCAGGCCCACTGCCCATTCGTTTTATCAGGATACCGGAAGCTGATGCCGGTGTCGACACCTTGTTCTGTGGTTATTCAGGCTATATGAATGCACACCCGTCTTATGGTACAGGTACCTGGACTACGCCTTCAACAGTGAATGTGGTTTTCGAGAGTGCTCATGACCCCAGTACCTATGTCGAAACCAATGTGTTGAATACCTCTTCGCTGAATCCAAATTACCTGCTGGTCTGGACGGAAGACAACACGAACAACTGTACCGATAAGGACACGGTATACGTAATCTTTGCCCGTATTCCTACGGGAGAATTCGAAATCAAGCCACCCAAATGTTTTGGTGAATACGCCACATTGATAGCCACCGAAGACACGCTGGCTACCTACAATTGGCAGTTTGTGGGCATACACACCGACAGTGTGAGCGGTCTTACAACACAGGGAGGCGACTACCGCCATTCGGTGATGTGGCACAACACCGACACAGCACACTTTGTAACGCTGGTGACCACCAACTGGTGGGAATGCGAAAGTCCGGTATTCCGCGACACGATTTACGAACCGCCCATTCCCGATTACAGCTTCGGAGTATTCCCCGACACCTGTTTGCTGGGC
>JAKQPY010000082.1:0-2750 GCA_029564465.1 Bacteroidota bacterium
CCTGAATCTGGCTCCCGGATCGTATTATCTCAGGGTTATTTCGGGCAATAAAGTAAAAACTCAAAAACTGATTATTGAATAATTGGTCAAATAAAATTGATAAAAGGGGCTGTTTTCAGCCCCTTTTTTTGTATGCGCCCACAGGATTTATGCGACTCCAGTTGCTTAACTGATACCTTTGGTATTGAATGGTAAATTTGTATCCCCTCTACCAACCCCGTCAATAAAAACAAAGGATAGTATTAAAGATGCAGGTTCTGGGGCAGGAGTTCGTGGAGTTTGTTGGCCTTGTGTTGCGGGATTAGCTCCAACACCTTTTTGAGCCATTCATAAGGGTTGACATCGTTTTTTTTGCATGTGCCGAAAAACGAATAAAACATGGCTGCGCGTTCGGCACCCCTCGACGAACCGGCAAAGAGATAGTTTTTCCTGCCCAGCGCTATGGGGCGAATGGCATTTTCGGCAAAATTGTTGTCAATTTCCAATGACCCGTCGTGCAGGTAATTCATCAGGTGATCCCATCTCGGGATACAATAAGCCAATGCTTTTCCAAGCGGGGATTTTGGCAATACCTGCTTAAAGGTTTCAGCTATCCATTTACCCAGTTCGTTCAGTACGGGCAACGATTTATCGAGGCGTAATTCGTGACGCTGATCAGGGGTCATGTTTTGATCTTTTGCCACACGCTCTACTTCGTATAGTTTCTGGAACATGCCCATGACATATTCCGCCCTGGTTTTATCGTAATCCAGTGCTTTCTCAAAACCCCGCCGGGCATGGGCCATGCAATTGAGCACAGTAATTTCTTTTTGCTTACCGAAAAAGTCGTACACAACGTAACCATCGGTTTGCAGGTATCCTTTATAATTGCGGAGCAGCTCCGATGGGCCGGCACGGGACCGGCCATCGCGGTAGTCAAACAAAACTGTCTTTTCCAAAGGAGAGTAATACACCCAATGATAACCACGGAATGAGTTCCCTTTTACGTCTTTATCCAATACCTGGATAGGCGTTTCGTCCACCTGCAGGTAGCCCTGCGACAACACCCGGTGTTTCAGGGTGTTGTATAACGGTTCCAACAACGTGCACACAGATTCCTGCCAACCATTAATTGTGGATGACGCGATGTTTATTTTTTCCCGCTTGAACCTTTCTATTTGCCTGTATATCGGCAGATGGTCAACAAATTTGTCTATCATAACCTGGGCTAGCAACCCGGGCCCGGCCATCCCTTTTTCTATTGGGAACACAGGTAAATCGGCAATAACGCCTTTGCAGTTCAGGCTGTCTTCCTCGTCGGCTTTTATATACTTGGGGCGAACATATCTTTTTATAAATAACTTGGCCGGGATAAGTTCCAATTGTTCGGTAATTTCTTTGCCTATGCATTTCATGCCGGTGGTGTCTTCCTGCGGCTCAAGCACAATCTCTTCAACGGGCAGATGGGCCGGGAACGACATCCGCCCCGGATGGTTTTCTCTGTTGGGCTTTTCGCGTGTGTAGTGTATTTCTTCTTTCGTTGCCGGTTCCGGCGCTTTTTCTTCCACCTCAAACGGGAGTTTCATCTGACCGTAAGTTTCACCCGACACAAATCGTTCCCGCTTGGAACCAAATATCAAGCGTTTCATCTGGTCAATCTGGAACTGCATTTCATTAACCCGGGATTGCATTTCAGTTACCCGTAATTCATACAAATCTATTTTTTGCAACAGGCTGTCAAGTACAATTTGCTGTTCACTATTTTGCTTTAACAGTTCTTCGTAACTTGGGCTTTCGGGTGCTTTATACATAGCATAAAGATACGCCAAAACCCTCACAATATCAAGGGTTTCACAATGATTTAATCAACAATATTATTGGATAAATATCCGCCTAAAAATTTGGATTATAGCGTTTCCTTTTTTCGATGTTTTTGATGCTAAGCCCGTCAATAAGCATGACTATTTGCGCATAGCTCAACGATATGCTCCCAACCTCGGGGTCGTAGTCGGGAAGCTCGAATGTGCCTTCTTCGAGACGCTTATAGTACAACGTAAAACTGATGCCCTGCCACTGCAGGAGCTTTATCTTGTCGCGGCCCTTATTGATAAAGATAAAGACATCGCCCCCGCATACATTCCGGCCCAGTGTATCACGCACAAGCCCCGATAAACCGTCGAAGCTCCGCCGCATGTCGGTGGGCTGGCTGTACAAATGAAACCGGTTGCCCGACGACAGGTTAAACATTCGACAAACCGATTAGTGCTTTTATGATGCTTATATCTGTGCCGGCTGCACAACGTACCTGCACCCCGTCGGGGTAGCCGATTTCTATCTGCCACACCGGTAAAACTTCAGGTTTGGGTAATTCTACCGGAATAAATGATTGCACAACTTCCCGGCTGCTTCTTTCCGGCATTTGTTCCCGACTGAGTTTCCTGACCCAATACGAAAATGTTGATGTGGATATTTGCTCCTGATTGCAATACCCGTGTTGGGTAAGGCCGCTTTCGCGCCACTTCGTTATCGAAGCCTGCATCTCTGCCTGGGTGTATTTCTGATTCTTTCGCATGTCGCAAAATTATGCAGACCATTCCAGCATGGAAAGACGGGGTTGGTAGAGGGGATACGTAAATTTAAACTAACCGGATTATGTTAATAATCTTCAATTGCGTGGTACCAAAGCCAAACTGTTTTCGTTACATTTGTGTAGTACACTTCAAATAACTATGTGGCGAATGACGTGGATAACTGTATTTACCCTGGCCGGC
>JAKQPY010000089.1:0-9312 GCA_029564465.1 Bacteroidota bacterium
ATTGAAATTATAGAAGCCGAGGCTGCCGATAACTGTGGTATATTGAGCCTGGTGAACGATGCTGCAGAGCCTTATGCGCCGGGAATTAACATAATTACATGGACAGCCGAAGATGTCAATGGAAACATCAACACCTGCCAACAGACTATAACGGTTACCGATGCACAACAACCCACCATTGAATGCCCTGCCGGTATAAGCCAAAACACCGATGCTGATTTGTGCAGCGCCTCAGGTGTTGAACTCGGTATGCCCATTGTTACCGAAAATTGTAGTTATTCACTCATAAACGATGCTGCCGAACCTTATACACCCGGGGAACACATGATTGTTTGGACGGTTACCGATGCTGCGGGTTCCTTTGCGTCATGCCAGCAGACGGTTACCATTTCCGATAATCAATTACCCGTTATCGTTTGTCCTGCCGATGTAATTGGCGAGGTGGATGAGGGCGAAATCACAGCGTCCAATGTTGATCTGGGTACTCCGGTTAGTTCCGATAATTGCAGCGTGGCCTCAGTCGAAAACAATGCCCCCGAGGAGTTCCCCATTGGAGAAACCGAAGTCGAATGGATTGTAACTGATGGGAATGGAAACACAGCCTATTGCACACAATTGGTAACCATACTCGACCCCAATGCGGTATATTCGAACCCGAAGCCTGAAACAATTCAATGCTTAATTTCGCCAAACCCGGCCACCGAATGGGCTCTGCTTGAAATTTACACACCGGAATCCACCAGGGTAAGCATCCGGCTGTTCGACGCATCGGGTAAGTTCATTGCACAAATAGCCGGCGATGCATATTGCGAAAAAGGATGGAATCAATTCAGACTTTCACGCTTTAGTCCGGGTTTGTATCTTATTGAACTGCAATACGAAACTTCCCGATACCTGAAAAAAATGGTTTTCAATTAGTCTTTCGAGGTGGATTATTTTAACTTTGTTGCAAATTCATAGTATTGTATCATAAATAAAAGAATAAACATGAAAAATCAAAGCATTTTTTTATTGACCTTATTGTTTGCGACCGTTCTTATCACAGCCTGTTCTTCTCATGGCAATGAAAAAGACTTCAAGGGGGTGCAGTTGTTTTACACCGATGCAATTACCGAAGCGGAAGCGGATTCGCTGGGAAGTTTTCTTGAGTTTTCGGGATTTGCCGATGGTACCGAAAAGACAGTCCAAATCACCAGGGAAGGCGACGTGTATCAGTTCAGGATGGTTGTGGTGGACGACTATGATGCTGAAGAAGGATATGAGGCGATGTTCCGGATATTTGCCCGCGACTTGTCGGAAAACGTGTTCCGGGGAAAGAAGGTGGAGCTCCATGCCTGCGACGATAAGCTGAAAACCATCGAGGTGTTCGAAATGGCCGAAAATATGGGTGATTTTGTTGAGGGGAACGGCGTTAAAATGTTTTATACCAATACCGTTAGTGTTGATGAGGTAAATAAATTGCTTGAATTTTTCGAATATTCCGGATTTTCGGACGGATCGCCCAAAACTGGTCAGCTCATCAAGGAAGACGATGTGTACATTGTAAAAGTAGTGGTAGATATTGAGAAGATTGACAATCCCGATATGGAAGCTGCATTTATTGCTTATGCAGGAGAAATCTCTGAAGCGGTGTTCGAAAACAGCATGGTCGAAATACATGCCTGCAATGCGGAATTTACAACCCGGAAAGTCTTTGCAATGGCAATCGACGAGGCTGGTGAAGAATAAAGCGACAGTAAAATATTTTTCAACACATTGTAGAATAAGCGTTTTTTGATAGTACTTTTAAGCCTTAAAATAATCACATTATGACCTCAATTAAACGTATTGGTGTGCTAACTTCGGGAGGCGATGCCCCCGGTATGAATGCTGCAATCAGAGCGGTTGTCAGGGCCGGAATTTATTACGGTTTGTCGGTAACCGGTATTCGCCGGGGTTATTCCGGATTGATAAAGGCCGATTTCTGGGACATGAACTCCCGCGATGTGGGCAATATTATCCAACGGGGTGGAACAATTCTACGCACGGCACGCAGCGAAGAATTCCGTACCAAAGAAGGTCGGCAGAAAGCCTACGAAAACCTATTGAATGCCGGTATCGATGCCCTGGTGGTTATTGGTGGTGATGGAACTTTCAAAGGTGCAAAAGCATTTACCGAAGAACACAATTTCCCCATTATCGGTTTGCCCGGAACCATCGACAACGATTTGTATGGTACCGACATGACCATCGGATACGATACGGCCATCAATACAGTAGTTGAGGCCATCGATAAAATACGCGATACCGCCAGTTCGCACGACCGCTTGTTTTTTGTTGAGGTTATGGGCCGTGATGCCGGTTTTATTGCGTTGCGGAGTGCCATCGGCTGCGGTGCCGAAGATGTACTGGTGCCCGAAGTCGTCACCGATATGGATAAGGTTTGCGAAAACCTGGCCAACAGTGTACAAAAAACAAAAAGCAGCGGTGTTGTAATTGTCTCCGAAGGTGATGATGCCGGAGGTGCCATGCAAATTGCCGAAATCGTTAAAAAACGTATGCCCGAATTCGATATCCGCGTTTCTATTTTAGGCCACCTGCAACGAGGTGGTGCCCCTTCGGCTTTCGACCGTTATCTGGCCAGTAAACTGGGCGTTGCTGCAGTTGAAGCACTTCTCGACGACCAGCGCAGTGTGATGGTCGGGCTGGTAAACAACGAAACAGTACTGATTCCGTTTAATCAGGCCATCAAGCATCATAAAGATATAAACCGTAAGATGCTCGAAATGCTTTACATCTTAAATACCTGATTGCCGTAGCACAGGTTTCTATGAAATACGCTTCTGTTATTATCCCGGTAGCCCTGCCCGGCACCTTTACCTATTCGGTTCCCGAAGAACTTGAACCGCTACTTGGTCCCGGTGTTGCGGTAGTCGTAAATTTCGGTAAATCAAAATTGTTTACCGCGATAGTGAAAGAACTCCACAACGAGATACATACAGAATTCGATGTAAAACCCATTCTTTCGGTGTCGGGAAATTGTGTTACAGCGCAACAGCTGACGCTCTGGGAATGGATAGCAAGCTATTATTGCTGCACACTCGGGGAGGTGATGAAGGCCGCACTGCCCCAGGCATTACGCCCCGACAGCGAAACCCGTTATCTTCGTCAGCCGCTTGACCCTGATGAATTGCCCGAACTCAATAACCGGCAATATTTGCTGTATAATGCCATGAATACCTCGAAACCTGTTTCGGTTGATAACCTGGCTAAGTACACGGGCATCAGGAATCCGGTGCCCATACTGCAGCAACTGTTTCAGATGGGTTGCGTTACGGTGGAACAATTTTTTACCAAGGCCTATAAACCGGCAATTAAGAAATTCATTGTGCTTGCCGACTTCACCGATGCCGAAGCCCATGCAGCCCTCGATAGCCTGAAACGTTCGCCGGCACAGCAATCGTTGTTGGAATTTTTACTGGGAGAACCTTGCGATGCGGGCGACGACAAAGCCATTGCCCTTGCTGATGTATTGCTGCGCTGCAATACAAACATGCCAACCATCAATAAACTTGCGAAAAAATCGTACATCCGTATCGAAAACCGTGTGGTTGGCCGCTTGCTCAATCAGGACCATATTACGGGGCTTAAAGAACTTACTCCGCAGCAACAGGCGTGTAAAAACCAAATCGAAACCCATTTTTCGACACACGATGTGGTATTATTGCACGGCGTTACTTCATCGGGGAAAACCGAAATTTACCTGTCGCTGATTGCCGATGCCCTGAAAAACGGAAAGACAGCCTTATACCTGCTGCCCGAAATTGCCATTACCACCCAGATTATCAAGCGCATACGCGATGCTTTTGGACCGGTGGCCGGGGTGTATCACAGCAAATACAGCGATGCTGAACGCGCCGAAGTCTGGAATAAAGTGAGCGATGGAACCTATACGGTGGTGTTGGGAGTACGGTCAGCCATTTTTTTGCCCTTTCAAAACCTCGGTTTGATTGTGGTGGATGAGGAACACGAGACCACCTATAAGCAACAGGACCCTGCGCCCCGCTATCATGCCCGCGATGTAGCCCTCGTGCTGGCTGCACGCCATGCTGCAAAGCTGGTTCTTGGAACCGCCACCCCATCGCTCGAATCGTACTACAACTGCCTGAATGGGAAATATGCACTCGTAAGCCTGAACGAACGCTACGGTCATGTTGCGCTGCCCGAAATAATGGTGGTCGATACGCGCGATGCCATCAAGCGCAAAATAATGCAGTTCCATTTTCATCCGCTACTTATCGATGAGATAAAAACTGCCCTGGCACACAACGAACAGGTTATTCTGTTCCGAAACAGGCGGGGATACTCTCCCTATGTGGAATGTGGCGATTGTGGCTTTGTGGCGAAATGTGAGTTTTGCAATGTAAGCCTCACCTACCATAAGCAACGCAAGGCAATGGTTTGCCACTATTGTGGGAATACCCTTGCTTTGCTTACCGAATGTCCCGAATGCAAAAGCGCCAGACTCAGAACCATGGGTTTTGGAACGGAGCAACTCGAAGATGAGGCTGCCCACTTTTTCCCCGATGCCGTAATTTCGCGGCTCGATCTTGATACTGCCGGTACCCGCGGTGCTTACGAGAAAATAATTTCTGATTTCGAAAACCACCGGGCCGATATCCTTATAGGAACTCAGATGATATCGAAAGGACTCGACTTTGGCAATGTGTCGGTGGTGGGTATTCTCAATGCCGACAGCATGCTCAATTTCCCCGATTTCAGGGCATTCGAACGCAGTTTTCAGATGATGTTGCAGGTGAGCGGTCGCGCCGGACGGAAAGAAAAGCGCGGCAAAGTGATTATTCAGACCACCATGCCCGACCACGAAATTCTCACCGACATATTACAAGCCGATTATACGGGTATGGCGCAACGCGAACTGGCCATTCGCACGCACTTCCGCTATCCGCCGGTTTATCGTTTTGTCAGGATTAAACTGAGCCATCCGCAATATGATATTGCGGCAAAAGCTGCTTCGGTACTGGCCGAAAAACTCACCGAAATGCTGCCCGGAAGGATTATGGGCCCCGAAGAACCGCTGGTCAGCAAGGTGCGGAATCAATGGCTGAGGCATGTGGTGGTCAGGTTCGAAACTTCACTGAGTGCCGCCCGGGTGAAACAGCATATTCTTACGGTGGTTGCCGATACCGAAAAACATGCCGGATGTAAAGGAATTCATATTATTTTAGACGTCGATCCAATCTAACAACAACTATGCGTGAGATTCTGATAAAAAATGTGCAGCTTGTCAACCGCAACAGGCAGTTCAATGCCCATGTCCTAATAGAAGGACTACATTTTAAAGCGGTATTTACCGATGAAAATTCACTTCCGGATGCTTGCGAGGTACTTGACGCCTCCGGGTTGATGATGCTTCCGGGGGTAATCGACGATCAGGTGCATTTCAGGGATCCCGGCCTGACGCACAAAGGCGATATTTTCAGCGAATCGCGGGCAGCTGCAGCCGGTGGCGTTACTTCGTTTATGGATATGCCCAACACCCAGCCCCAGACCACCCGCATCGAAGCGCTGATGAAAAAACACGAAACGGCAGCACAAAATTCGCTGGTCAACTATTCGTTCTATCTCGGAGCCACCAACGATAATGTTGCGGAAATCGAAAAGGCCGACCCGGAATGGGTATGTGGCATTAAAATGTTCATGGGATCGTCAACCGGCAATATGCTGGTGAGTTCAACCGAAGCCGTTTCGGCGGTATTTGCCCATGCTCCGGTGCTGGTGGCCGTGCATTGCGAAGACGATGCTGTCATTGCGCGGCAACTCGAGAAATACACTGCCCTCCATGGCGATAACATACCCATGCACCACCATGCCGACATCCGCAGCGCCGAAGCCTGCTATGCCTCCTCGGCGCGGGCCGTTGAGCTTGCAGTAAAACACAATGCACGCCTGCACATTCTGCACCTCAGTACGGCTGACGAAATTGGCCTGATGCAGCAAATGCCGCTGAACGAAAAAACCATAACCGGCGAAGTGTGTGTGCATCATCTGTGGTTCAACAGCAGCGATTACCATCAGCGCGGTGCTTCTATTAAGTGGAATCCTTCGATAAAGAACGAAAAGCACCGCCTTGCCCTGATTGATGCCCTGCAAAAAGGTTTCATCGATATTGTGGCTACCGACCATGCACCACACACTGCCGAAGAGAAAAATCGCCCATATACCCAGTGTCCCTCGGGTGCCCCCATGGTGCAGCATTCGTTGCCGGTGATGCTCGAAATGGTGAGCCGGGGCGTTTTTAGCTACACCGATGTGGTGAATTACATGTGCCATAAACCGGCCGAATTATTTCAGATTGACCGCCGTGGCTTTATCGAACCGGGGTGTTATGCCGACTTTATACTGGTTGACCCCAAGGCTCCCTGGCAGGTCGAAAAATCAAATATCCTGTACAAATGCGGCTGGTCGCCCCTCGAACAAACCCGACTCAGCCATGCCATTATATCAACCTGGGTAAACGGAAGCTGCGTGTACGAAAAAGGCAATTTCACCGGGCAGCGTAACGCCATGGCATTGCGGTTTAACCGAAAGTAAGGTGCTTCTGAAACTTGTTGGAACCCTGTGTCGCATTTTTTCTCTAATGCTACAAGTCGCTGATACACGATTCGGATGGCGCGATGTAGCCCGTCTTTGTGTGGACGAGGAACGAGGACAAAGCAATCTGTGCTTCGAGAGCCTCAGCACAGGCTTTTCGACGGGCGGTTAATTTTTAGACACTCGTATTCGAGGGTTTTTGTACCAAATTCAATCCTTGTCTTCTCGCAGTGAATCGGAAGGGGAGGATATTATCTAATAATTAGTTTTCCACCGGTAGTCTCACCTGAAACCATTCGGATGTTGTAATAATATAATCCCGGAGCTAAACCATCACAACTGAATCCAAGCTTGTCGCCGGAAAAATTGAATTGTTTCACAATTCTGCCTGTTTGGTCGTATAACATGAAAGTTGCAGAATTCATGTTTTCGCTCAGAAGTATTGTGGCTGCATTTACTGCAGGGTTAGGATAAACAACTGAACTGAATTTACCATCAGATGGGTTATTAAATACTGTTGTTGAATGATTCTGATCGTAAACGGCAACACCGCCTTCATCGGTGGCAATCCATATATTATTTTTCGAATCTACGGTTAACCCCATAACATGATTATGGGGTAAACCTGAGTTATAAATATCGAAATATTCCCACGATTCGTGATTGAACTTTGCCAATCCTCCTCCACCTACCCAAACATTATTATCCATGTCAAATGCTATGTCATACACCGATAGGTTGTTGGTTTCAGGGTCTGATCCAAGTGGGTAGTGGCTTGTCCATGTATTTCCGTTGAATTCGGAAATTCCGACATTGTGACCTGCCCAAATACTACCCGTTAGGTCAATAGCAATTGAATATACACAATCATTCATCAACCCCGAATTGCCGGTATTGTAAAATTCCCATGACAATCCATTGAAATGAGCAATCCCATGTTCGAGCATTCCAATCCAGATTGAGTTATCTTGATCAACGGCAATGGATTTAATTACATTTTCAGGTAGAGGGCAATTGCTATTATTATACACAGTCCATGTAACTCCATCGAATTTTACCAGTCCACCGCCCTGTGATGCGAACCACTTATTTCCCATTAAATCAACTGCAATATCGCAAACAAAATAATCAGGCAAACCGGAATTGTCAGAATTATACACGGTATAGATCCCGTTTTGAAGTCTGGCAATGCCATCATCAAAACCAACCCAAGCGGTTGAGTCGTTTTCAGCTTTTACATTGTACACAAAGTCGTCGATCATATAATAAGTCCATTCATTGTTGTGCACTTTTACAATACCTCCTCCGTAATTTGTATGATTTCCATGATCAACAATCCAAATATTCCCGTTTTCCCGGTCAGCATCAATGTCTGAATTTACATTATTACATAAAATGGAATTGGCACCATTATAAAATTTCCATGTATTGCCATTGAACCTGGCAACTCCAAAGAGATACGTTCCAAGCCACACATCACCATTAGTGTCAACCATCAAATCACCTTTCCCAAAATCGTGCAGGGGAGAATTCGCGCTATTATAAAGTTCCCAGGTAGTTCCGTCAAACCGAATTAATCCTCCCTGCGTGCCGTTACCAACAAGCCATACAATATTATCGTACACTTCAACTTCAGTAATCCAATGATCGGGTAATTCTGAATTTGTCAGAGAATACACAGTCCATTCATAACCGTCATATTTCACCAGCCCCTGACCCATTACTCCAATCCATTTATTTCCTTCTTCGTCGATTGCCACATCGCTAATTTCGGCGTGTGTAATACCAGAATTTCCCGAACTGTAGGTAACCCAGTTTTCTCCGTCGAATGTAACCAGCCCATTTTGTGTTGATATCCAGAGTTTGCCTTCGTTGTCGATGGTGATACTATTAATACCTGTTTCGGGTAAACCTGAATTTATAGAATTGTAAACAGACCAGTTATCACCATCAAATTTAACCAGTTCTCCTTCCCAAGTTGCCATCCATAAATTGCCATCGGGGTCACAAGCCATTCTATAAATATTATTGCAGGGTATTCCTGAGTTTTCTGTGTTGTAACGCTCCCAATGCTGACCATCATATTTTGCAAGCCCATATTCTTTAACCCCGAACCATCGGTTCCCTTGCATATCAGCAATGGAACACCAAATGTAATTGTTTAAAATTCCGCTGTTGCTTTTGTTAAAATATGATATTTCGTCGGTGCCTTTATCAATCATTGCAATCCCACCCCAGCCGCATGCCCAGAACGTATTCTCATCTTCGGTAATGGAATTTATTTGACCAGTTGCTGTGTAATTTGTCCATCCAGTGTTTTGAGCAAAGCTGCAAACCGGTAATAATAGGATACTACCTATTGAAATTAGTGAAAACAAAAATCTATTCATATTTTTAAAATTTGTGAGGTTTAATATATCATGAATCAAATCCGGAGTAATTCGAGCCAATCCGCTTAATGAGCAGCGTAGTTTTGTGCTTATAAAACCTTTTATCAACTGTTCAACTGTGGTCATTTCAAGTGGTTATTTCGTTTTATTGCTAAGCATGGCAACCGATATACAATACCCCACCCCCCCCATCAATCAACAAACAAAATACGCATACGATTGGCATTGCAATATACAAAACGAAAAAAGCAAAAGCAAATGTATTTCCATGATTTATTTCATGTTTGTATAGAAATTTAAGTTCAAAACAATGTAGATTGTCAAGTTG
>JAKQPY010000090.1:0-1337 GCA_029564465.1 Bacteroidota bacterium
CATCATTCTCCTTTGATGCCGGGGTAAGCCATGGCAGATGACCGTGCCTGTTAATATAGCGGTCAACCTCCGTTGGGGTAAAGTAATCGGCATACCCCGAGCCAAAAACAAAGTCGGGTTTATTATAAAAAGTAGTATCACTTGTTCCATAGTAAATGTCTCCGGTTACCCGCGCATTGCCTTTTACAGTGAGGTCCTTGTCGGGTGTAATGGTGCCAATCCCTACTTTTGCGTTAAAGGCTAGCTCTTTGGTGTTGAAACGGCCGAATATCAGGGCTTGGGTTGAATCAACACCTGAATTGCTGATGTAAAGCCTGTTGGAACCAATGCTATTAAAGCCTGCCTGGTAGCCCAGAAAAACATTTCCCCCGCCAGTTGAGTTCATCCCGGCCTGATGGCCTATTATCAGGTTATGGTTGGCGCTTGTCGCTCTGTTTCCAGTTTGCACCCCTATAAAAATATTATAATTGCCTGAAGTTAAACCTGTTCCACTAGAATGGCCAATGCATATATTGCTACCTGCAGTGTATGTACCTGGGTTAAAATTTGCAGCGCTTTGGGTCCCAATAAAAGTATTGTAGTTCCCGTTAATATTGTAACCTGCAAAACGCCCGACTATTACATTTTCATCACCGGTTGTATTTCCGCGTCCAACATTGGACCCTAAGAAGGTGTTATTTATTCCGGAATCATTAGCTGACCCGGCAGCCTGACCTACAAAAGTGTTTCCACTACCACTCGTATTATTTGAGCCTGCCATATCTCCTAAAAAGGAGTTGTCTGAACCATCCGCATTCATATAACCCGAGCGGTATCCAATAAACAGATTTCTGAATCCCCCCAAGTTTGAAAAACCGCTCTCCATGCCAAAAAAGGTATTACCATAACCATCCAGGTTGCTATATCCCGATTTGTAGCCAAAAAACATGTTGCGGTTGCCGGTAGTGTTGCTATATCCCGATTCGTTGCCGATAAACACATTATTGTATCCGGTTGTGTTTGAAAAGCCGGCCTGGTACCCTATAAAAATATTATCATCACCCCATGTAGTGTTTTTCCCCGTGTTGTATCCCATGAAAGAGTTGTATTTTCCGGTTGTAATAGAACTACCGGCCTCGTAGCCTATGAGGTAGTTTTCCTTGTTCAGGTGAATAAGCTGTGCAGAGTTTCCCTTGGTCTGGTTGGTGAGGCCACCCACGGCAAAGCCTCCCTTAACGCCCTTTGTGCCGTCCTCCTTCACGTAGATGCGGGCAGAGTCGGGTGCCAGGAACAGCAGGTTCTGCGATACCACCCCCTTAACCTGGTTGGTGAGGCCGCCCACGGCAAATCCCCCCTTC
>JAKQPY010000091.1:0-21427 GCA_029564465.1 Bacteroidota bacterium
CACCCATGCAACTTTCGTATATTCCCCTGCGTTAATAAGCTATATTAACATCTAATACCACATCCTATGGCAAGCACAATCGAAACAGGGCATGCAAGGTTAATCAACAACTTCGACCTATTCATCGCCTTCCTCGTGGCTTACGGTGCGGTTTACAACCCATCAAAAGCCTCAATCAAAATCACGGCACTCAACACCCAACTCGCCGGTGCCCGTTCAGCCCTAACTGCCGTCAACTCGGCAATCCCTAATCTCAAAACCGCCATTGCCGCCCGCGATGCCGCTTTTGCTATCCTTAACAAACTCTCCACCCGCATCATCAACGCCCTAAAAGCCACCGATGCACCCGACCAACTCGTCGAAAATGCCCGTACCTACATCCGCAAAATCCAGGGTTCACGTGCCAAAGCCAAAACCGTCACCCCTGCCGATTCCGCCACCGAAACAAAAGACATCGAGCCCAAACAAATCTCAACCTCCCAAATGAGTTTCGACAATCGCCTCGACAATTTCGACAAACTAATCAAACTCGTTGCAGGCATTCCCCTCTACGCTCCCAACGAAAACGACCTTAAAGTAGTTACCCTAACCGCTACCCTCAACGACCTCAAAGCCAAAAACGCTGCCGTAATCGCTGCCCTCGTTCCTCTCAGCAACGCCCGCATTGCCCGCAACGAAGCCCTCTACAATCCCAAAACCGGTCTTGTAGCAACTGCCATCGAGGTAAAAGCCTACGTAAAATCCCTCTTTGGCGCCACAAGCCCACAATACAAACAAATCTCTTCCCTCGAATTCAAAACCCAAAAATTTTAATCCACCCGTAGAGACGCGATTTATCGCGTCTCATATACATCCCCAAAAGAGACGCGATTTATCGCGTCTCTTTTTTCATCACCCCCCCTTTTTTTCTTCGAGCCCGCGAGAAGAAACCCCTTGCGCCTTAGCGTCTTGGCGAGAAATAAAAACAACCCGTTTTCGAGCCTCGCGAGAAAACCCATTGCGCCCCCCGCTCGCGCGGATTTACAATCCGCGCGCAAACAATTGATACGCTTTCTCGTCTTAGCGCTGAACATTCTTGCTTTAGCATTGAATATTCTCGCTTTAGCGTTGAATATTCTTGTCTTAGCACTGAACATTCTCGCTTTAGCGTTGAATATTCTCGTCTTAGCACTGAACATTCTCGCTTTAGCGCCCAACTTTCTCGCCTTAGCAACCCTTCCAATACATTCAATGCCAATTCATGTGAATTTGTGCCCCTAATAAAAGCAATATGAAATTGCGGATAATCTGGAATCAGAATACTGAAGGCAGAACACAAAAGGGGCTTTGGGTTGGGCGATAGAATTCTGCTTATCTGAGAAAGATCGAAAACTCCAGCCGGAAGAAAATGCTTTCTAATTGCCACTCGCCCCTTCCGAATTCTGTATTCTGCCTCCTGTATTCTGTATTCTGCCTCCTGTATTCTTTATCCTACATTCTTTGTTCCTATTCCATCTATCATGTTATTAAACAATTTTGCCATTTTCATCAGGCATAGTATTTTTGCCGGCTCATTTTTAAAACACTGATTATGACATTTTTAACTAAGGAGAAATTCTTATCGGCCAAATGGTTCAAAGCTGTGATACTAATTCTCACCGGTACATTCATTATGGCTGCAGGCTTTGTATTCTTTATTTCGCCCTATAAAATGGCTCCTGGCGGGGTTTACGGAATTGCCATTGTTCTTCACCATCTGCTGGGTTTCCCTACCGGTATTACAGCCCTGGCAATCGACATACCATTAACACTCATCGGAATTAAAATCCTTGGGCCTCGTTTTGGATGGAAAACCGTGCTGGGATTTGTCTCTCTCGCCATTTTCGTCGATTTGCTCAGTCTATGGTGGGGCGATGCGCCATTAGTAGAAAACGACGCACTGTTATCTGCCATTTTCGGTGGAGTGCTTGTTGGCGTAGGACTGGGTCTGGTCTTCAAATCGAAAGCCACTTCGGGTGGTTCCGACATCATTGCAATGATTCTCGCTAAATACACCAAATTGCCCATCGGACAATTGCTTATCTATGTTGATTCAGCCATTGTGCTTGTCGGACTGATTGCTTTTGGGGACTGGAAAATACCCCTGTACTCCTGGATTGTTATATATATTACAGGGCACGTAATCGACTTAATTGTCGAAGGGGTTAACTACGATAAAAGCCTGTTTATCATCTCTGATAAATACGAAGAAATCCGAAGTAAAATACTCGATGATCTGAAGCGTGGCGGAACATTTATTTCGGGAAAAGGAATGTATGGCAACGAAGAGCGTTCCATCATTTTCACTGTGGTAAGCCGCCGCGAACTTGCCATGCTCAAAGACTTCATCAAAGAAATCGACCCGAACGCATTTCTAACCGTAATCGATACACGCGAAATTCTTGGAAAAGGATTCAAATCGCTGAAAGACGAGAATTAAAGTCATTACCACAAACAAAGTGGCAATACAAGCCAGGGCTTTTCTATGTAATGGTATGTTCTATAACCTTACCCG
The DNA here is from genome assembly GCA_029564465.1 of Bacteroidota bacterium. Lineage (GTDB taxonomy): Bacteria > Bacteroidota > Bacteroidia > Bacteroidales > ML635J-15 > JAGOEF01. Next base: position 2,534 of record JAKQPY010000091.1, read on the forward strand.
GAATTTTGTAACAGGCCTTTTATAATTCAAAGCTTTTCGTTAAGTTTGTAGTCAAACTATATGCACTATGAGTAAGACTTTGATTGACCGTAAACTCGTCGATGAAAAAATAACCGCAGCAGGCTTAAGCAATCTCGGTAAAGCCACCATACGCGAAATTGTCGGTTTGGTAAACGTACTTCAGCAGGAAACCGGCGTAAAATACATGCGCATGGAAATGGGTGTACCGGGCTTAAAACCCTCCGACATCGGCACCAATGCTGAAATTGATGCCCTGCATAAAGGGGTTGCTGCCGACTACCCCATGGTTGATGGACTAAAAGAACTCAAAGAAGAATCGTCGAGGTTTGTAAAAAACTTCATGAACATCGAAATTTCTCCAACAGGTTGCATTCCTACGGTGGGCAGCATGCAGGGCGGATATGCCACGTTCCTGATTAATGGCTTTCTCGATCCCGCCAAAGACACCGCCCTATTTATCGACCCGGGGTTTCCGGTGCAGAAGCAACAGTTCAGGGTACTCGGGCAAAAATTCGAAAGCTTCGACGTGTATCATTACAGGGGCGAAAAACTTCATGATAAACTAAAATCCTACCTCGAAAAAGGAAACATCAATTCCATAATCTATTCAAACCCAAACAATCCTGCATGGTTCTGCCTTACCGAAGAAGAACTAAAAATAATCGGTGACCTCTGCAACCAATACGACGTGATTGCGGTTGAAGACCTGGCCTACTTTGCCATGGATTTCAGGCGCGACATGTCAAAACCCGGGCAGCCACCCTACCAACTGAGCGTAGCCAACTTTACAAACAATTATGTGTTACTCATTTCAGGATCAAAAGCATTCAGTTATGCAGGCCAGCGCATTGCCGTTGTGTGCATTTCGGATGCCGTATACAACCGATCATACCCTGAACTAAAAAAACGTTTCGGCACCGAAAAATACGGCTATACTTTTGTGTTGCGCATTATCTATTCGCTGTCGTCGGGCGCAGGACATTCGGCACAATATGCACTGGCAGCCATGTTTAAAGCCGCCAACGAAGGCCACTTCAATTTTGTGGAAGAAGTTCGCGAATACGGTGAGCGTGCTGCCATCATGAAAAAGTTGTTTTTAAAGGCCGGATTTACCATTGTTTACGACAAAGACCTCGACGAAGATCTGGCCGATGGCTTCTACTTCACGGTTCAATATCCAGGCCTTACCGGTCACGAATTACTTAAAGAGCTACTGGCATTCGGGATTTCAGCGATTACCCTCGAGAACACGGGAAGCGAACAAATTCACGCCTTACGTGCCTGTGTGTCGCAAATAAAACCCCAAATGGCCGAAGAGCTCGAACGCAGACTCAACTTGTTTGCCGCTGCACGGCAACACGCGGTTGTGCAATAATTACACGTAATGGAAGTTTCTTCACGTTGCACCGAAATCACGGCATGGTTTCGCAAATACTCAGCAAGTCATCTCACCGGAGATTTTGATGCCGATGCCAATATTGAGCTTAAATCGAAGCATAGCCTGAGGGTTGCAACGCTCGCATCCGAAATTGCCCGAAGTCTGGGTTTATCGCCTGCCGAAATTGAACTCGCCTATATGTGCGGATTGCTGCATGATATAGGCCGGTTCCGACAGTTCAAACTCTACGGCAGTTTTATTGATAACGAAAGCACCTATCACGGCAGTATTGGTGCCGAAGTATTCGACGCCACTCCTGTCCCGGGAATTGAAAACCCTGACGAAAAGGCGGTTATCAGGGCTGCCATTGTGAATCACGGTTTACTAAGGGTAAACCCGGGCATGAGTGATAGGGAACAGTATTTCTGCAACATTACCCGTGATGCCGACAAAGCCGACATATTTAAAATCGTCACCGAATACTACCTGCAAACCCAATCAAGAAACCCGGTAATCGAGTTGGGACTTACACCTGACGGTGATATCAGCCCCGACGTATTACGAAGTTTTCACGAGGCTAGTGTGGTAAACAAAGCAGACTTGAAAAGCCTTGACGACTTCAGAATTCTTCAGCTCAGCTGGATTTTCGATATCAATTTCGAAATAACCCTGAAGCAGATAATCAATGCCGGATACACCGATATTATCATCAGCAGTATCAGCAACAAACAGCATATTGCAGGAATAAAAGATAAAATTCAGGAAAGAGTTCATCAAATTAACCAACATGAAAGCATTTAAAGCATACGATATCCGCGGGGTGTACAACCGCGATTTTGATAAGGATGACGCGTATAAAATCGGATTTTTCCTGCCGGAAGTACTGGGCGCAAGCAAGGTGCTGGTGGGTCGTGATGCCAGACTCAGTTCCGGTGAAATATTCGAAAATCTCGCCCGTGGTATATGCGATGCGGGGGCTGATGTGTACGATGCCGGATTATGCACCACACCAAAGGTATATTTCGGAACCGGATATTTCGGATTCGATGCTTCGGTACAGATTACGGCATCGCATAACCCGAAAGACCACAACGGGATGAAAGTTTCGCAAACCGGTGCCATGCCCGTGGGTTACGACAACGGACTGAACCGAATCGAAGAACTGATGCGCACCCGGTCGCTTATTCCGGTTGCAAAAAAAGGCAAGATTTTTCAACAAAATTTCGACGATGTGTATCTCGATTTCCTCAAGAAACACATTACCCCTCTCGATGGCATGAAAGTGTGCATCGACTTGTCGAACGGTATGGCCGGTTTGTTTGCACGGCAAATTTTTGGCGATTCCCCCATTTACCTGAACGATACCATCGACGGAAGTTTTCCGGGTCACGAGCCCAATCCGCTGGAACCTGAGAATATCGAAATGCTACAGCACGCTGTACAGCATCACGGTGCCGATTTAGGAATAATTTTCGATGGCGATGCCGACCGGGTTATGTTTGTTGATGAACATGGAAAATTCATTTCGCCTGACCTGATGATAGCCCTGCTGGGGCATTATTATGCCGACAAAGGCCTCACAGGAACCGTGGTTCAGGACATCAGAACCAGCAAGGCTGTGGGCAACTACCTCAGTAAAATGGGATTCCGGGTCGAAACATGGAAGGTGGGCCGTGCTTTTGCATCGCGCAAGCTGAAAGAACTCGACGGAATATTTGGAGGTGAACTAGCCGGGCATTATTATTTCCGCGACTTTTATTATAGCGATTCCGGGTTACTGGCCTGTCTGATTCTTAGCGGAGTATTGAAAAAGATGCATGAGCAAGGAATTACGGTTTCGCAGGCCATTGCCACAGTGTCGCAGTATATTTCGTCGGGTGAAATCAATTTCCGTATCGAAAAAAAGGCGGAGGCGATGGAAGCCGTGAAAAGACATTTCTTCGATATAGAGAAACCTATGTATTTTGCTGATTTCGACGGATACCGCCTCGATTACCAGGATTTCTGGATAAACATCAGGCCATCGAATACCGAACCCTACCTCAGATTCATTGCAGAAGCCGAAAACCTGACGCGACTGAATGAAGTAATCGGGGTTGTGAGAGAAATCTGCAACAGACCCGAATTCAGTTAATTCAGAATTTTATGTGCGGTCGCTTTATATTGGTACAAAAACTCGAGACTATCGAAAAGCGTTTTCAGGTAACTGCGACCGGTATCGACCATAAGGCATGCTACAATATTGGCCCGGGAATGAACAGTCTGGTAGTAACCAACGACAACCGCAGAATTCTTCAGCACTTTCGGTTTGGACTTACACCGCATTGGGCCACCAAAAACATGCTACTTATAAACGCGCGTACCGAAGGGGATAAAAATACTGAAAACGACATCAATTACCATGGTAGTAAAGACATTATTAACAAGCCTGCTTTTCGTAAAGCCATTCGTTCGCAGCGATGTCTGGTAATTGCCGATGCATTTATCGAAGGCAGCACCGAAAAAGGACTTACTGATGCCCATCTGGTATTTCTGCGTAATAAAGTCAGGCCATTTGCCTTTGCAGGCATCTGGGATATCTGGAAAAACCCGGAAACAGGTGAGATCACAAAGGGATTTGCCATAATTACAACGGTTGCAAATTCGTTGATGCAGCAAATTCCACATCACCGTTCACCGGTGATTCTGGAACCCTGGCAGGAATCTGTCTGGCTCAATTCCGACACGCCCTTATCGGATATTACAGCCATGCTGAAACCCTACAGCAGCGATAAGATGAATGCCTACAAGATTGGTCCCGAAATAAAAAAACTGCAGAACAACTATGCAGAATTACTCAATCCTATTGGAAATAATCTGATTGACGAAAGCGAAGTGCAAATCAAAGAAAGTCTGTACCGACAGGGGTTCGGCGGAAAATCCCGAAATTAAAATGAATGGGAAAAACATTTTCAGCCCACATATTGTTACCTTTACATATTAATTTGCTTCATGGTTCAGCTTACTGATTATAACCTGCCTGATATTGGGTTTGTCGAAAAGCACTCGCAAGGTGTTTTTACATGGACCCCCGATGCAGTGTATGTGGTACTGGGTCAGCGCGACAAACCCGAGACAGCTCTTGCAGCAAATTTACCCGACGACAAAGCATTTTTCGTAACGAAACGCCCCAGTGGCGGACACAGCGTGGTGCTGACACCCAACACACTGGTAGTGTCGATTCATGGAAAAAGTCCTGATATCACAAAAACAAAGCAATGGTTTCAGGCATGCAGCAATGCTATCTTAAACAGTTTACATCGTTGTGGCCTTGTAGATGCACATATCAGCGGCATCAGCGATATTACAATCAATAATCGTAAAATTCTTGGTAGCAGCATGTATCGCGGCAAAGACAAAGTTTGGTGGCATGGGGTACTCAATATTTCGGAAAATCCGGCGTTCATATCGAGCTTTCTGGCACATCCTGCCACTGAACCGGACTATCGCAAGCAAAGGAATCATGAAGACTTTATCACTTCTATCGTCGCGCAAGGCTTGGCATTTAATGCTTCAGAATTCGAAAAATATTTGACCGATGAAATCAGTAATACAATAATTCCCAGTACTTAATAAAATAAAATGTCGACCATGAAAAAAATATTCATTGCAATTTCAGTGCTGATAGTAATTGTGACCGCTACTGCATTCGCTTACTGCCAATACACTTCCACACAAAAAACACCCGTTATGAAAACAGTTCCCAACGTTGATCTGCAACGCTACCTTGGCACATGGTACGAAATTGCTCGCTTTCCCCATTCCTTCGAAAAAGACCTTCAGGCAGTTACTGCCACTTACACTATGCGTAGTGACGGTAAAATCGATGTATTGAATGCGGGAGATAAAATGCATCCGGGAGGAAAACATAAAACCGCACATGGTAAAGCCCGTATTCCTGACAAAAACATTCCGGGATATCTCCAGGTATCGTTCTTTTTGTGTTTCTATGCCGATTATTACATTTTAGAGCTCGACACAATTGACTACCAGTATTCGCTTGTTGGCAGTAAATCGCCGAATTACCTGTGGATACTCAGTCGTACACCCAATATGAGCGGTGACACCTACAATATGCTGATTGAAAAAGCGAAGCAACTGGGTTACGATGTCAGCAGGCTGCAAAAGGTACGTCATGCTTCGATTAACTAAGCGGCGATAGCAATCCGAAAATTTTATTACTTTTGGCATTGCAAAGAATCGCAACATGCCTGTACTTTCGGTAATAATTCCTGCCTACAACGAATCGTCGAGTATTCTGACTATTTTGCAGCGGGTTACACAGGTAAACCTGCCTGAAGGCATCTCCACTGAAATATTGGTTATTAACGATTGTTCAACCGACAATACCGGGAATCTGGTAGAAAACTATATTGCCTCGCATCGTGATATAACAGTTCACTATTACGAACAACCCGCGAACATGGGAAAAGGGGCTGCAATAAGGCGTGGTATTGCCGAAGCCATAGGAGATTTCATCATAATTCAGGATGCCGATTTGGAGTACAATCCTAATGAATACAACGAGTTATTGGCCCCTGTTTTGTCGGGACATGCCGATGTGGTTTATGGCAGTCGTTTTATGGGAAGTAAGCCGCACCGCATTTTGTTTTTCTGGCACACTGTTGGCAACCGGTTTCTCACCTTCCTGTCGAATATTTTCAGTAATCTGAACCTCACCGACATGGAAACCTGCTATAAATTGTTTCGAAGCGAAATCATCAAATCGGTAAAACTTCGGGAGAATCGATTTGGGTTTGAACCTGAAGTAACTGCTAAAATATCGCGCATCAAAGGAATCAGGATATACGAAGTTGGTATTTCGTATTACGGGCGCACTTACGAAGATGGAAAAAAAATTGTTTGGAAAGACGGTTTTCACGCCATTATATGTATTTTAAAATATGGTTTGTTTCGTATTAACTAAGTTAACAACGCGAATTTCTATCCTGGCACGGTAAAACCACTGAACTTTCGTCAATTTCAACGGTTATAAATGTTGTAGCATATTGAATTAAATGCTATTTTTGCAAACTTTTAAAATTCTATCGTAATGATACATATTACTTTACCCGACGGCAATGTCCGCCAATTCGAATCAGGAATTACCGGGATGGAAATTGCCAACAGCATCAGCGGGCGTCTGGCTCAGGAAGCGCTGGCTATTTCGGTAAACGGAGATGTGCGCGACCTGAATCGTCCGATACATGAAGATGCAGCAATAAAAATACACCTTTGGGAAAGCGAAGAAGGCCAGCATGCCTTTTGGCATTCGTCGGCACACCTTATGGCACAAGCTCTCGAACATCTTTACCCCGGAATTAAGCTGGGAATTGGACCCAGTGTAGAGAACGGTTTCTACTATGATGTTGATTTACCTGCCGGAGCGCAGCTTAACGACAGCGACTTCAAAAAAATCGAAGACAAAATGCTGGAACTGGCACGTCAGAAAAACGACTATGTCCGCAGCGACATTTCGAAAGCGGATGCCATTGCATTATACACACAAAAGAATGACGAATATAAACTGGAGTTAATCAACGAACTCGAAGATGGCACCATTACCCTGTATACTCATGGAAATTTTACGGATTTATGTCGCGGACCCCATTTGCCGAATACCGAAAAAATTAAAGCCGTTAAGATTCTCAGTATAGCCGGAGCATACTGGCGTGGTGACGAAAAACGCAAACAACTTCTGCGTGTTTATGGGATTACTTTCCCAAAACAAAAACTCCTCGACGAATATCTGGTGATGCTCGAAGAAGCACGCAAACGCGACCACCGTCGTATCGGCAAAGAGTTGGAGTTATTCACATTTTCGCCCCGGGTGGGAATGGGTTTACCCTTGTGGTTGCCACGGGGAGCCGAATTAAGAAAGCGTCTCGAAACCTGGCTTACCCGTGAGTTGGTTCGCCGAGGTTACCAGTTGGTAATGACGCCGCACATTGGCAATGTTGAGCTTTACAAAACATCAGGACACTACGAAAAATACGGAAAAGACTCTTTCCAACCCATACAAACGCCCCACGAAGGCGAAGCGTTCATGCTCAAACCCATGAACTGCCCTCACCATGTGGAAATATTTGGAGCCGGACAGTATTCTTATAAAGACTTACCCATTCGTCTTGCTGAATTCGGGACGGTGTATCGCTACGAGCAGCATGGCGAGCTTCATGGATTAACCCGTGTAAGAAGTTTTACGCAAGACGACGCCCATGTATTTTGCCGTCAGGATCAGGTAAAAGACGAATTCAAAAGCATCATTGATTTGGTATTATACCTTTTTAAATCGCTGGGATTTAACGATTTTACCGCACAAATATCACTTCGCGACCCCAACGACAACACCAAATATATTGGAGAAGACGAAAATTGGAACAAAGCCGAGCAAGCCATACAGGAAGCCGCACTCGAAATGGGACTTGATCCTGTAATTGCTTTAGGTGAAGCAGCATTCTATGGTCCGAAACTCGATTTTATCGTGAAAGACGCCATCGGACGGAAATGGCAGTTGGGTACCATTCAGGTAGATTACAACCTCCCCGAACGCTTCGACCTGTATTACAAAGGTTCCGACAACCAAAAGCATCGTCCGATAATGTTACACCGTGCTATTTTTGGCAGTATGGAGCGTTTTGTGGCTGTTCTCATCGAGAATACTGCCGGTAAATTCCCTCTTTGGCTGACTCCACAGCAGGCTGTAATTCTTCCTATCAGTGAGAAATTTACCGATTATGCAAAAAAAGTTTCAGAATTATTAAAAAATTGCGATATTCGCAGCCACGTTGACGAAAGGAACGAGAAGATAGGCAGGAAGATACGCGACAACGAACTGATGCGTATTCCTTTCCTTCTGATTGTTGGTGAAAAGGAAGAAGAAAACGGCTCAGTATCGGTACGCCGGCAAGGCGAGGGAGATATGGGAGCCATGAAAATTGAAGAGTTTGCCGAAATGCTTCGCAACGAGATAAAAGATTATTTGTAAAAAAACATAGTATTAACTAAAAGACTGGAGGACAAAGCCATAGCTGAAAACAGAAATACCGGCAGGGTACAACGAAAAGCCGAGGAGGATCAATTTAAAGTGAATCATCACATTACTGCGCCCTTTGTCAGGGTTGTCGGTGAGAATCTTGACACACCAAGTATCATGAGTTTGCGCGAAGCCTTACAAATTGCGCAAAGCATGGATCTCGACCTGGTCGAAATATCGCCCAAGGCAGAACCGCCCGTGTGTAAGGTGATCGATTACCAAAAGTTTCTTTATCAACAGAAAAAGAAACAGAAAGAAATGAAAGCCAAAACCGTAAAGGTGGTGGTAAAAGAAATCCGTTTCGGGCCGAATACCGATGAACATGATTATTTGTTTAAACTGAAACATGCCCATAAGTTTCTCGAAGAAGGATCAAAAGTGAAAGCCTATGTATTTTTCAAAGGCCGCTCGATTCTTTTTAAAGAACAGGGTGAGATTCTTCTTCTCCGTTTAGCCAACGACCTCGAGGAAGTAGGAAAAGTGGAAAGCCTTCCAAAGCTCGAAGGGAAGAAAATGTTTCTGCTCATCAATCCGAAACCAGTAAAAAAGAAAAAATAAGCCTAATTTTAAATAAACAAAGCGATGCCAAAAATGAAAACGAACTCCGGTGCAAAAAAAAGATTCCAACTCACCGGAACAGGAAAGATTAAGAGAAAGCATGCTTACAAAAGCCACATTCTCACGAAAAAGTCGAAAAAACGCAAAAGAAACCTCGGTTACTTTACCAGCGTTGACAAGACTGACGAAAGGAATGTTAAGCTGATGCTTTGCATGAAATAATTAATCTCCGCGATTTAAAAATGAGTGTTTAACCGATTGCTGCAGCCTGAAGATTTCTTTCGATAGAAACGCTGTACGATCAAAAAAAAGAATGAAAAATGCCAAGAAGTGTAAACAAAGTGGCTGCCAGAGAGCGCCGCAAAAAATTAATGAAACTGACCAGAGGATACTTTGGAAGGAGAAAAAATGTATGGACCGTTGCTAAAAACACCCTTGAAAAAGGGTTGCAGTATGCCTATCGCGACCGTAAAGCAAAGAAACGTGAATTCCGCGGATTGTGGATTCAGCGCATCAATGCAGGTGCCAGAATGCACGGGTTAAGCTACTCACAGTTGATAGGACTGATGCATGCAAAAAACATTGAAATCAATCGTAAAACCCTCGCCGATCTGGCCATGAATCACCCGAAAGCTTTCGAAGCCGTGGTTAAAGAAGCCAAAGCAAAATAACAATTCATAAAAAGCGCATTTCGGTGCGCTTTTTTTTAACCCAATAATTAAACTTAAGAATATGAAACTTAGACTTGCCTTACCCCTGGTGTTGTTGATGACAGCATTGCTTTTTTCGTGCAGCGATAATACCGCTCCACTGTTCGAGAAGATGAAGAAATTCACCGAAACTACCAACAAGGCTGTTGCAGATTCGGTAATCGACGATACTGAAGCTGCCGAACTCAACAAGCTGATCGGGGAACTCGACAAAATTGACGAAAATGACCCGAACCTCGAAAAAGCCTTGAAAAAAGAGGAAAATAAAAAGATTTTCGACGATATGACAAAGGCCATGATTAGCCTTATGTTCTGCGAAGGAAGCGACAAAATAGAGAGTCTATAGGTACAATTTAGAAATAGACCCCGTTTATTAGAAATATTTTTCTTTTTTTTTTTACAGCTATTGTTTGTCAAAAAAAATAAAACGATATTTGGATATTGAAATTAACCGTTAACTAAAACAAACTATTATGAAAAAAATTACAGTTATTTTAAGCCTTGTAGCTTTTGTATTTGCAATCGTTTCTTGCGGTGGCCCCAAAGCCGATGCTAAAAAAATGTTCGGCCTGATGAAACAGTACACCGAAGTTGCTACCAAAGCAGTTGCTGACGAAAAAATCGACGACACTGAAGCAGCCGACCTGAACAAAGTAATCAAAGAGATGGGCGAATTAGGCAAAAAATTCGATGAAAAATACAAAGATGACAAAGAAGCTGAAAAAATCTTTGAAGAAATGGCTAAAGAAAAAGACAACGAAAAGATTCTGACCGATATGATGGAAGTTTCTTTCAAACTGTATGGCTGCGAAGGTTATGACAAACTTGAAGAAATGGATTGGTAGGATTTTATCGTCCTGAACAAAAAGGCTTCCCAAACAGGAAGCCTTTTTTATTGAATATTAACAATCAATTGTAAAAATTAACAAAATCGTCTTTCAATTTGTGGACAACGTTTTTTTTAGTAGTTTTACTACGAATTTATGTTTCATTAAAATAAATAGATTATGAAAAAAGTTACTGTTATTTTGAGTTTGGTTGCGTTCGTTTTCGCAATGGTTTCCTGCGGTGGCCCGAAAGCCGATGCAAAAAAAATGTTCGGCATGATGAAGAGCTACACCGAAACTGCTAAAAAAGTTGTTGAAGACAACAAAATCGACGACAAAGAAGCTGAAGAACTGAACAAGGTGATGAAAGAAATGGGCGAAATGTCGAAGAAGTTTGAAGAAAAATACAAAGACGACAAGGAAGCTGAAAAAGTATTCGAAGAAATGGCTAAGGAAGAAGCCAATGCCAAGCTGATGGAAGAACTCATGGAAGTTTCTTTCAAGCTCTATGGCTGCGAAGGTTATGACAAACTCGAAGAAATGGACTGGTAGAAATCAGTACTCCACATAAAAAAAGCTTCCAATGAGGAAGCTTTTTTTATGTAGTTATCCGAAACTTACATTTGCTTTTCGGCAGCCTCAATCCCGGCATGCAGTGCTTTAATATTCATAACGACAATTTCTTCACCCTTGCGTCCGAATAAGGATTTAATGCCAAATTCAAGATCTTCGGTGCTGAGGTTTAAGAACCGGGAGGCCGCTCCCAGCATAACAATATTACTGGCTCGGGCTGAGCCGGCTTCCTTGGCAATTTCATCAGCATTTATGGCTACTTTTCGGGGCAAAGCATCTATTTTTTCGTTTAAGCGGGTTTCTTCGGGATAATCAACAATATTGTTGAATGGAACAAGATTCGTAATCACATATCCGTCCGGTTTTAAAAATGGCAGATATCTGAGGGCTTCCATAGGTTCAACCGACAAAATAATATCGGCATGACCACGTGGAATCAAATCGGAATGAACGGGTGAATCAGAAATGCGAAGATGCGACTGAACATCGCCCCCACGCTGACTCATCCCATGCACTTCGGATTGTTTCAGATACATATTTTTATTTACGGCTGCCACCCCAATAATGGCAGCAATGGTGAGGATTCCCTGACCTCCTACTCCCGCTAATATAATGTCTGTTTTCATTTTCTTAGAGTATTAATGATATTATTCTTTTGAGGCGGCACGTTTTCTACGGGCAGCTGTTTGAATGCACTCACGCTGGGGAATAATCACCGACAAACCCTGATAAGCCAGTTCTTCCTTGAAAATCGCCAGATTTTCTTCATGGTTTTTACGCAATGGATTCACCACCCTTAAATGTTTTTCGTCGACTCCTAATCCACGGCAAATTTCAACAATGCGGCCAACACCATGAGAATCCTGTCCACCGGTCATGCCGGTTGTAGAATTATCGGAAATAACCACAACAATGGGTGAGTTTTTAATCACGGCATCCAGTAATCCGGTCATTCCCGAATGGGTAAAGGTCGAATCCCCAATTACAGCCACTGCAGGAATCAGACCTGCGTCGGAAGCACCGACAGCCATAGTTATGGAAGCCCCCATATCAACACAGGAATTAATGGCATTAAACGGAGGCAGGGCACCCAGGGTATAACAGCCAATATCCGAAAATACACGACCGGTACCATATTCAACCAGCGCTTCATTCAGGGCATTGTACATATCGCGGTGTCCACAGCCGGGGCACAGAGATGGCGGACGGTTTCTCACAATTTCGGGAACATCTGCACCCTCTACAATTCTAAGTCCCAGTGCAGCAGCTACATTATTCGGATTAAGTTCTCCATCGCGCGGAAGACTGCCGTCGAGGCGACCCATGATGGGGATACCGGCCCCGAAGAAACCTTTTAACATGCGTTCCACCAAAGGATATCCATCTTCCAGAACAAGAATTGCCTTGCATTCGCTGCGCAATTTTTCGATATGATTACGGGGAACCGGATATTGCGAAACCTTTACAACGGGGAACGGGCATTGTCCGGCATAATTTTCCATCAAATAGTTAAAAGCAATACCGCATGCAACAATACCCAGCGATTTGTCAGCCCCGTCAATATACTTATTATATGGCGAATTGTTGGCAGATTCCTGAATGGAGTCAAGATTGCCCAGTAACTTCTTATAGTTGCGACGGGCAATGGCCGGTAAGAGCACAAACTGACGCGGATCCTGTGGCAATGAGCCTTTCAGTTCCGGTTTCTGGGGTTTGCGTTCCACACCCGAGCGCGAATGAGCCAGGCGGGTGGTAAGGCGCATCATTACGGGAACATTGAATTTCTCCGACAATTCGAATCCGTTGTATGCCATATCGTAGGCTTCCTGCTGATCGCAGGGTTCAAGCATCGGAATCATGGTGAAATCGCCATAAAATCTGGAGTCCTGTTCGTTTTGCGATGAGTGCATCGATGGATCATCGGCAGCCACCACGATTAAGCCCCCGTTAACTCCGGTAATTGAAGCATTTACAAAAGCATCGGCAGCTACATTCAGCCCCACATGCTTCATCTGGGTCATCGCTCTTTTACCTGCATACGACATCCCAATGGCAGCTTCAACCGCGGTTTTCTCGTTGGCCGACCATATCCGGTGTATTCCTTTTGATGCGGCTTCTTTCGACGACTGCGCATATTCCATGATTTCGGTTGACGGCGTTCCCGGATAAGCGTAAAAACCCGAAACTCCTCCATCAATCGCTCCCTGTGCAATGGCTTCGTCTCCCAATAAAACAACTTTTTGCATAGTATTTCAGTTAATTTATATTACCAATTTAATAATTCATTTGCCACTAAAAGAGCCATGGCAGACACTTTTAATTGCAAGCTAAATTTATGGTTAAAAAATGAAACTGACAAGTTTTGAAAACATAAAAATCAAAAACATTATTAACAACATCATTCGCCGGGAATTTTATCTTTGTAAAAAACTAATGCCATGGCATCGAACCGCGTAATTATAATATCAGCACCATCGGGAGCCGGAAAGACAACCATAGTACAACAGTTGCTGCAACAGGCCGGTTTCAGGCTGGAGTTCTCGGTGTCGGCATGCAGCCGCCGCAAAAGAGAACATGAGGTTCACGGACAACACTATTATTTTATTTCGGCTGAGGAATTCCGCGAAAAGATTGCCAGAGGCGAGTTTCTCGAATGGGAAGAAGTGTACGAAAACTCCTATTACGGGACGTTGAAATCGGAGGTTGAACGGGTGTTTTCGAATGGTAATAATTTGATTTTTGATGTGGATGTGGTGGGTGGCACCCATCTGAAAGAACACTTTGGAAACGATGCACTGGCTGTATTCATCATGCCTCCGTCGGTTGAAGAACTCGAACACCGGCTGAGACTGCGCTCTACCGATAGCGATGAAGCCATTGCCATGCGTGTGGCCAAAGCCCGCTCCGAAATGCAGTTTGCTGACAAATTCGATATTATTATTATCAACGACCAGCTCGAAAAAGCCGTGGAAGAAACCATTGCGTCTGTAAAACAATTTCTGGAGAATTAACCGGCGATCAAATGAACAGCAATAAAAAACCCTGCGAGACTAAGGCCTTGCAGGGTTTTCAGTTATTGTGCCATTCGACTAACGAACAACCGATATTTTTGTTGAAACAGATTCACCGTCACATTGTAGCATATAAATTCCGGCAGGAAGCTCAGCAATATTCAGATACTGAAGCCCGGCTCCGAAATTCTGTGAGAGAACGCATTTACCGGCGATATCGAACAAACTAAGCGAAGTGGCTTTATCAAGATTTACAGCAATCACATCAGTAGCGGGATTAGGAAACACCGAAATCTCGGGTTTTGCAGCGGTAAGATTATTGCCTGATGGGAAATCCATGGTGTTGGTGAAGAACTTATAAATCTCGGTAGTGTAATCAATGTCATTCTGTGGCTCATAATACCACTCGTGATCACCACCAATGATTTTAATAAAGGCTGTGTAGCTGTTGTTGTCGCCATCCTGATACAAATAGCGTTCGAAGGTTTTTCCATCTTCGCGTGTGTTGGGGAAATAGGTAACCACCGGATCGATAGCGCAATTGTTGTAGGCGCGCCAGAATTCCACCGTTTGTTCGGCACCCAATCCCACCGTATAAGTGCCCATGCCTCCTGTATTAAAAGCTGCATCTTCGTAGGCTATGGTCTGATCGGCAGTACCATGAAAATGCAATACATTAACATTGGTAATGGGTTCATCGGTCACATCTGAGCCGATGGTTCCGTTCACCGATGCAATGGCAGTGATTCTATCGCCATGGCGGATTGCCATTTTATGCGACATAAAACCACCCATCGAGAAGCCCATGAAAAAGACACTGTCGGTATTGATATTAAAGTTGTTTTCGAGCGAATCGAGAATGGCCAGCAGATAACCTTCATCATCGACATCGGCATTCAGCACGGTGTAGCCAAAAAACGGAAGTTCTGCACCTGCCCCTGAATTCCATGCAGTGCCTATTGTGTAGCCCGAAAGGCTGGCAACAAGGGCCTGAGGAGTAATCATAATCCAGTTTCCGGGAAGGTAATCAAAGCCAACACCCGAAAAATTGTTCATATCATCGCCAAGGCCATGCAGGCAGAAAATTACCGGGACCGGTGTTTCGCCGGTGTAGGAAGCAGGCACATATTCGAGGTATTGACGCTCGGTGCCGTCCCAGGTCATGGTGCGGGTTACGTGCTGTGCTGTTACGACCAGCGTCAGGGTCATCACAATCGAAAGGAGGAGGGTTCTTTTCATAATCGTTAGGTTTTGTTTTGCGATAAAATTAGTGATTTTTAATAAATTACAATCTTTCGATAAGAATTTTTTTCACACATTCTGCATCCACATTTTTACATTCGCCCCAGTGAATATCCCGGGCTTCGAGGCGACTACACAAATAATCGACATCAGCCGGGCTGATGCCATATTCGCCCAGCCGCGTAGCAATTCCAAGACTATTGAAAAAGCCTTCGGTAGCAGCAATGGCATCATCAATGCCCTTCTGTTCATCATCCTTCTTAATATTCCATACCCGCTGTGCAAATTGCAAAAGTTTACCGCGTTTCTGTTCGCGCAGTTGGTTCATCACACCGGGCAGCACAATGCACAGGCTTTGACCGTGATCCACACCGTGCAGTGCCGTTAGTTCGTGACCAATCATGTGAGTTGCCCAGTCGTCGGGTACACCCGCCACAATCAATCCGTTAAGAGCCATGGTGGCCGCCCACATTACATTGGCGCAGGTGTCGTAATCCTTCGGGTTACGCAATAATGCAGGTCCCTGCTCAATCAGCGTAAGCAAAAGTGCTTCGGCAAAGCGGTCCTGAACGGGAGAATTCACATGATAGGTAAGATATTGCTCCATAACGTGTACAAACGCATCGGCAACGCCATTGGCCAACTGACGGGACGGAAGGCTGTACATGGTTTCGGGGTCGAGTACCGAAAACACCGGCAGCAGCATTTTGTTGCCAAATGCCAGCTTCATCCGGTATTCTTCGCGTGTGATTACTGCATTGCCATTCATCTCCGACCCGGTTGCCGGCAAGGTAAGCACAGTGCCCAGTGGCAGCGCTTTGGTGAACTTCGCATACTCCGACAATATCGTCCAAGGGTCGCCCGCGTCGAACGGAATGGCTGCTGCCACAAACTTTGTCCCGTCGATAACCGAGCCCCCTCCTACCGCCAGCAAAAAATCGACTTGCTCCGTGCGTGCAATTCCGACAGCTTTCATCAGGGTTTCGTATCGCGGATTGGCTTCGATTCCGCCAAACTCAATTACCTGCTTTGCCTTAAGTTGCTGCATCACCTGATGGTACACTCCGTTTTGTTTAATGCTGCCGCCGCCATACAACAGCATGATTTTATGGTAAGGCATCAACTCGCGTTCGAGCCGGGCAATCTGCCCCTTCCCGAAATGTATGCGGGTAGTATTCTGGTAGGTGAAATTGTTCATATTGTTGTTTTTTCGTTTTCGTGCAACAAATTTAAAAAAATTACGGCGATTGTCATTAGTTGTCAAAATAGGATAAGCATTTTGCCCGTCTATATTAGGTTCCATTCAGATGGCAGGCACACTTTTATGTTCATATTGTTCGTAATAAAAGAGATTTTATTCGAATTCGAGAATATATTATCGACAACATTCGTAACTCTGATTGAATTTTTCTTTACTTTTTTACAAATTCAATCTGCCCCTAAAACCCTTTATAGTCGGTCCAATCGCAATTGCACCATTTGCCGCGTTCAATTTTCACAGCCTTCATGGTGAGGTTTCCGTTCATGTATTCTTCAAGTACAACACCCGGAACACCCTCATAGCGTGAATAAAAATTATACTCCAGGTTTTTAAAATCAGGAAGCGGAGCATACCAAATTTCCCAGATGGTTCCTTTATCTTCCACCGTTGCGTATTTACATTCCATGTCCATGATGGTACGGGTGTCCTCCGATAATGTAAGCTTAACAAACTTGAACGGTTCCTGCTTTTTTAAACTTTTAAACGTGGTTACCCAATTGGTGGTATTGCGCGTAAAATCGTTGAATTCGGTAATCTGGTTAATAACTTCCTTCTTCTTAAAATCCACTTTATCCACCATCAGATAGGTATTGATCCGAACCATTTCGCGTACAATGCAGGTATCGCTGTACCAATAATTCAAACTTATATCGCCGATAAAATTGTATGTAATCTGCACAGTCTGTGTTTTCGACACGATGGAGAAGCAGCAAAGGAAAATCAGTGCCGCTAAAAAATAAAAACTCTTTCTCATAAAAATCAACAATAAACTATTCAATAATTTTAAACTCCACCCTGCGGTTCAGCTTTCGTCCTTCTTCGGTATCGTTGGTAGCCACGGGTTTGGTTTCACCATAGCCCTTTGCCACAATACGCGATTCTTTCACCCCACGGTCGATAATATATTCGGCCACGGCATTGGCACGATCCTGCGATAGCTGAAGGTTATACGCATCGTTGCCGTCGCTGCTGGTGTGGCCGGCTATTTCGATACGCACATCGGGTTCGTTTTTCATGAAGATGAGCAGTTTATTAAGTTCGGGATACGATTCGGGCAACAATACTGCCGAAGCTTTTTCGAACAAAATATTTTCGAGAACCACCGTTTGCCCAACGGCCAGTTTGTTAAGCGAAACGGTGTAGGGATATGGGTTCGGTGAATTCTTGTCCAAACGAATGGTCTCTGTTTTTGTCTGATATCCGAATGCTTTAATTTCGACGGTGTACGTAATGTCAGGTTCCGGTTTTATCGTAAATTTACCCTGTTGCGAAACCACCGATGCCGCCGGTGTTTGGCCTTCATACAAAGTAACCACTGCATTTACCGGGTTTCCACTGGCTGCATCTACCACTTTTCCATCGATAACATATACAATATTGTCTATTATCACCGGTTCATCCTTGGGTTTTCGGGGTTTGGGTTTAATTTTGAATGATGGGATATTCACCTTGATTGCAAAAGTAATTCCAAGGTTACCTCCTGTAAGTTTCTTCGATGCCGTATCAGCCGGACTCCAGTAACCCTCGAATTCGCCCAGCCAGCCAACCGACATACGCGAAAACATGGCCTGATAGTAGGTTCGGGCCACTATTTCGACGGGGATTTTTGAGAATGGCTTATAGCTGACCTGCAACATGGGGTCGAGCGAAAACGAGCCCTTCTTTACTTCCACTATCATATCTTTACGTCGGGGGGCAATCATCAGGCTGTCATCGTCCCAGTAATACAACTTCCGCGACAGAAATCCCATACCAATACCGGGTGAAACAGTAAGTGCACCAAAATACATAGGTTTCAGGAAAGCCAGCTCTACCGTACCAATCCCAAAACCCAGATCCACGCGCAGGTAATCAGGGTTATTGGCCGGATCGTAATAGGCAAAGGTATGATTGAACTTACGTGAATAATTGATTTCGACCAGCAAACTGCCTTTGTAATTCATTCCGGCCCCATAGTAAATGCCATTCAGGCACTTCATGTCGGCAAAACCATGGGTAAAAACATAGCCATGAATTTTGTTCGGGTTTTCGTTGTAGAGGGCAGTAAATTCATGGAATGTATTTAGTCAATCCTTAAATTAAGTCTAACCTGTTGACAATCAACAACAAAATGTTGATAAAGCGTTGGATAATAGGGTTTTAAATTGCAAGGTTTTTTGTACTTTAGTGAAAAAGCTTGCAAAAAATGAAAGGGAAACTGCCTAATCAAGATCAAAAGAATTTGTTTCGTCCAATTTT
>JAKQPY010000130.1:0-16845 GCA_029564465.1 Bacteroidota bacterium
TGTCCGAAAACGGAGGTTCCAAAAAAATATGTATTTTTATCCATTGTAGAAAAGTTTTTGGCGAAACAAAACTACAAAAAACGAAGAAGCCAGACTTATGCGCTGGCTTCTTTAAAAAGTTTTAATCGGACAACAGTGAAATAAAATAATTAAATAATATACGATTATGAAGTTCAGTCTCTCGAAAAAAATCGCCGAAAAGCCTTTATTGGGCTGGTTGCTCTTTCTGGGCACTGTAATCGTTGTGTTTGTACTGGGTCTGTTTGCCTCTACAATTATACAGCGACGCACCGAAGCCACCGTGATAAATGCACCATTGTATCAGCTCGATAAGTTTGAACCACGTAACGAAATGTGGGGCAAAGCCTATCCGCGCGAGTATGAAACCTATAAGCAGATGGACGATACATCGTTTCGTTCAAAATATAATGGCAATGCCATGCGCGATGCACTCGACGAAGACCCGCGCCTTGTTATTTTGTTTGCAGGATATGCTTTCTCGAAAGATTATAACCAACCGCGAGGCCATATTTATGCTGTAACCGATGTGCACAATACGCTGCGAACCGGAACACCCAAAGATGAAACCGAAGGACCGCAACCATCGAGTTGCTGGACGTGCAAAAGCCCCGATTCTTTCAGAATGATGTATGCCATGGGTGCCGGAGACTTTTTCAAGAAACCCTGGGCAGCTCATCTCAGCGAAATTATCAACCCTATAGGTTGCGCCAACTGCCATAATCCCGATGACCAAAGTCTGCGAATTGCCCAGATTCCTCTTATCGAAGCCTTTGAGCGACAGGGACGCGATGCGGTAAACACACCTGTAAACGATCGCAGAACACTGGTTTGCGCTCAGTGTCATGTGGAATACTACTTTAAAGGTGATGGTAAGTATGTTACCTTCCCCTGGGATAAAGGCACTACGGTAGAAGAAATCGAAAAATATTATGACGAAATCGGGTTTACCGATTGGGTGCACCCACTGAGCAAAACGCCGATTATTAAAGCACAGCATCCCGATTATGAATTATTTCAATCGAGCATACACTATAAGAATAAGGTGTCGTGTGCCGATTGCCACATGCCATATATTACCATGGGAAGCCAAAAACTTACCGACCATAAGGTGCAAAGTCCCTTGAATAATATGGAAGCCTCATGTATGGTTTGCCACCGCGACAGTAAGGAAGAACTTACCGAGCACGTGTATGAGCGTCAGGATAAAGTGTATGAACAGAAAATAATTCTCGAAGACCTGTTGGTGAAAGCCCATATCGAAACTGCTTTTGCTATCGAAAAAGGTGCTACACCCGAGCAACTGAAACCAATACATACATACATTCGCGCTGCCCAGTGGCGCTGGGATTTTGTCGCTGCGAGCCATGGAGGCTCGTTTCACGCTCCCCTCGAATGTATGCGGATTATCTCATCAGGAATCGAAAAAGCCTCGCTGGCACGCCTCGAAGTAGCCCGTTTGCTGGCTTCGCTGGGTTACAATCAGGATGTTCCTATGCCCGATATTTCGACAAAAGAGAAGGCGCAGACTTACATCGGTCTCGATCCGGTGAAGATGAAGGCTGATAAAGAAGAATGGCTGAAAAACAAACTCCCCGGCTGGCTGAAGAAAGCCGAAGAACGTCAGGCGAAAATGCCGGAACCCAAACGCATAGGCTGATATTGTACCACATAAGGGCAACATGAAAAAACAATCTTTTTTGTTTTCGGCTTCGGTTATTGTCCCCATTATTTTAATGACGACAGCCTGGTGTCTGCAATGGGTATTAGGTGAATTCAATATAGACTGGCTGCGATTTCCGGTGAATGTGGCTGTTGCAGCCCAATTTGTTGTGGTAGTAGCCGCGGCTGCAGTATTCCTTAAGAAAAACAAGGCAATTGTCTGGCTTTCGAAATCAGGGGCAGCGATTTCGGCAACTGCGTTTTTTACCTTGCACGTTATGCTGATGGCTTTAATTCCTCAAACCGGGCAGCCAGGCCTACATAATATTGCAGGCTGCTGGAGCTTTGTTTTTTCTCTGGCTTATTGGATGACCGCATTGTCGTTTGCCATTGTTAAGCGCATGTCGGTGTTTAGTATCCGCAATATTTTCTTTGTTCTGCAGCATCTGGGTTTACTGATTGCTGTTTTGGCAGGAGCCTTGGGACAGGCCGACAAACAACAGGCCTACCTGCGTGCATGGCGTAACGAGCTAGTCTGGTATGCCGAAACCAATGGCAACATGCTGGAACTGCCGTTTGCCGTGAAACTCACCGATTTCAGGGTGAATTATCATGCTCCGCAGTTAGCCCTCGTAAATCAGTTGGGCGAAGTACATACAGGCGGCAATAATGTTATCGAGGCCGTTCCCGGCAAACAGTTTTCCCTGGGAAAATTCACATTTCGCGTTGACGATGCAATGAGTCGTTGTCACATTTCAGGTGACAGTCTGATGGATCACACGGGATTACCCGGCTCGGTAGCTGCTGCACTCGTAACAGTTACAACAGAGGAGGGCACTGAATCGCAGATTGTTGTCACACCCGGTAACTATATGGTGCGACCTGGTTTTATTATGATAAGCCCCGATTCGGTGCTGATGATGATGCCTCCTGAACCCGAAAGCTTTGTTTCGGTATTCGACTTGTATGCAAAGTCCGACTTAAGCGTTCGCAGGGTGTTGATTGAAGTGAACAGTCCGGTAAAAGCCGAAGGCTGGACAATCTATCAGCACGGTTACGACAGTGCTATGGGAAACGACTCGCAATACTCCGATTTAATGATTGTAAAAGACCCCTGGCTCCCCGTCGTGTATTTTGGAATTTTTATGCTGATGTTGGGAGCACTGGGTTTGTTTTTTTATAAACCTCAAACAAAAAACCCATGATCTGGAACCAGCTGATATGGTTTTTTATTGCCTTTGCTTGCTGTGCTTCAGCCGGTTCCTATTTTGTATTCAATCGTAAACCGACACCGCTGAAAGGCGCTTTGGCATGGGTTTTCCCTTTAGCCGGCAATGTATTGCTCCTTACATTTACCACAATCCTCTGGCTGCAGCTCGAACGCCCTCCCATGAAAACCATGGCCGAAACACGGCTTCTGTACGCCGTTTTTGTGGGCATCATTACCTGGGTTATATTCCTGAAAACACGCAGTCGATGGATGTACCTGCTCGGAAATGTCATGGCTATGGTTTTCCTGCTGGTTGACCTCATACATCCCGAATATCAACAGAAAAACCTCATGCCTGCCCTGCAAAGCGTCTGGTTTATTCCCCATGTTGTGGTGTATATGATTTCGTACGCAGTACTTGCGGCTGCCTGCCTGAGTGCACTCATGGGACTTTTCCGGTCGTCGTTTGGAAAAAACGACTTTCGAAACGACCTCAACCTGGCCATGAAACTGGTGTATCCCGGCACAGCGCTGCTAACCATCGGTATGCTGCTCGGAGCCATCTGGGCAAAAATTGCTTGGGGCAACTACTGGTCGTTCGATCCAAAAGAGACATGGGCCTTACTTACCTGGCTGTTCTATCTGATAACCATTCACATCTTCAATGCATTCCGCAATCGCGAGAAGCTGGTGCTGTGGATGCTTTCGCTATCGTTTCTGGTGTTGATAATTACATGGCTGGGCATCAGATACCTCCCTTCGGCCATGCAAAGTGTCCACGTGTATTAGGTCTTAGCGTATCCTGTCAATCGAACGGATTAAGGCTTCATCTTTGCCGATTGCCCGCATTGCGAGCCACTGAAGTATGGCACAAACGGCCGGAAATGCCATCATCACACTATAATATACTTTCGCATCAAAATACTTACCGGCCTGATGCAAATAGATAAACATCAGCGCAATGCAGCCCAGCGAAACAATCAGATTGAACGCACACAGGCGAATCTGCAGCATTCGTTTCTTGAACAGAAAAATTGTGAGCAACGAAACCAATCCGCTAAGGGAAACCATTACCAAAACAGGCCATGCACTTACTTTCACCACGGTGGTAGCATCGGTTTGAACCGTAACTCCCAGCGCTCCGAAATCAACAACCGCTCCCGACTTTAAAATCAGGCTACCGAATGGAATAAACACAATAACTGCCATCAAAATGGCTGATACGAGTAGATATACGCTTTGAATCCGCTGAATCATGATCGTTCTTTTTCGCAAATATGCACATTTTATTCGTATGCTTCATATTTTTTGGTTGACAATTTCGTTGTACATTTGTTGGCTAAAATTAATGATGATGAACTACAAGAACGATGTTGAAGCAGTTGATGCGTTGAGAGAAAAATACAACCTGCTATTTAAAGAAATCCAGAAAAAAATATACGGGCAGGATCAGGTGGTTAAAGAAGTGCTTATTTGCATTTTCAGTCGTGGTCACACCCTCCTGGTTGGGGTTCCCGGACTGGCCAAAACCTTGCTGGTGAACACCATTGCCGAAGTGCTGGGGCTCAAAAACAAGCGCATTCAGTTTACGCCCGACCTGATGCCATCCGACATTATCGGCACCGAGATTCTCGACGAGAGCCGTCAATTCCGGTTCATCAAGGGCCCTGTGTTTGCCAACTTCATCCTCGCCGACGAAATAAACCGTACCCCGCCCAAGACCCAGGCTGCTTTGCTCGAAGCCATGCAGGAACGTTCGGTAACGGCTGCCGGAACAATGTATCAACTCGAGGAACCCTTTTTTGTTATGGCCACCCAGAACCCGATAGAGCAGGAGGGAACCTATCCATTACCCGAAGCCCAGCTCGACCGCTTTATGTTCAATATTATGGTGGGATATCCCGAATTTCGCGATGAACTGGTGATTGTTAAAAACACCACCGCCGACATCGAATATAAACTTAACAAGGTACTCAGTGCCGAAGAAATCGTGTTTTTCCAAAACCTCATTCGCCGGGTTCCCATCAACGACAACGTGATGGAGTATGCTGTGAAACTGGTAAACATGACCCGTCCGGGAACTCCCATGGTTCATCGCACTGCCGACAAATTCCTGCAGTGGGGTGCCGGTCCGCGCGCTTCACAATACTTAGTAATCGGAGCCAAAACCCACGCCGTGCTCAATGGCAAATATTCGCCCGACATAGAAGACGTAAAGGCTGTGGCCAAAATCATCCTGCGCCACCGCATTATCAAGAACTACAAGGCCGAGGCCGAAGGCATCACCGTTGAACATATTATTGACGAATTACTTCAGGCATAGCCATGTATAAAAGCAGGATATTCATAGCCCTGTTGCTCTGTATGCTGCTTAACTCTGGCATTTCGCTCGCGCAAAAGCAACGCAAAATCGAAATTGTCGATGCCGGAACCCTCGAATACGACGAACGTATCGGCAATCGTGCCAAGCGGCTGAAAGACCATGTGGTGTTTAAGCACGAAGAGGCCATGATGTATTGCGACAGTGCCTACTTTTACTCCGAAACCAATTCGGTGCAGGCATTCAACAACGTGCGCATCGAGCAGGGCGACAGCCTTGGAATGTCGGGAACCACCATGCGCTACGACGGCAACACCAAAATGGCCAAAGTCCGCAAAAAAGTGGTACTGAAACACTACGGTTCCTACCTCGAAACCGACTCGCTCAACTTCGACCGTAGCATTAACATGGGATATTATTTCAACGGTGGCAACATCTACGATGGCGACAACCATTTGTTCAGCAACCGCGGCTATTACTATGCCGACCGCAAAGACTATTACGCCGTTGACGAAGTGGTGCTGATTAACCCGCAATACAAAATATTTTGCGACACCCTGCGCTACAATACCGAAACCGGAATGACATATTTCTATGGTCCAACCACCATTGTAAGCGACTCCAACACCATCTACTGCGAAAACGGATACTACGACACGCGCCTCGACCTGGCTTCGTTCTCCGAAAATGCCAGCCTGTACTCGGGTCATCAGATTCTGCGTGGCGACAGCCTCTTCTACGACCGAAACCTGCGCATGGGCAAGGCTTTTATGCATGTGAGCGTGATTGATACCCTCGAAAACGTGAGGGCCTATGGCAACTACGGGCAATATTACGAAAACCCGGAGAAAGCCATGCTTACCGACAGCGTGCTGGTCGTGTATGTCAACGAAGGCGATACGCTCTTTATGCATTCCGACACCGTGCATATCGACATCGACTCGGCCAACAACAAGCTCGTGCGGGCATTCCGCCACGTGCAGGTTTTTCGCGACGATGTACAGGCACGCTGCGATTCGCTTGTGTATAACTCCGCCGACTCCATCTCCGAAATGTTCGGTAAACCCGTGATTTGGTCGCAGGGGAACCAGTTGAGCGGCGAAAAAATGATTCTCTACTTCGAAAACGACAAGGCCCATCATGCCGAAATAACCGGCTATGCACTCATAGTGCAGCAGGAAGACTCATCGTATTTCAACCAGATTCAGGGCAGGAGGCTCGTGGCTTACTTCCGCGACAACGATGTGTGCAGGGTAGAGATTTACAACGACAGCCAGACCATTTACTTTATCCGCGACGAAAACACGCAGGAGCTTACGGGCTTGAATAAGATATTTTGTACCGACATGATTATTTACCGCGAAGACAAGAAAGTGGAACGCATAAAATTCTTCGAGAAACCCGATGGCATCATCATTCCGATTGACCAGCTAAAAGAAGCCGATGCATTCCTGAAAGACTTTAAGTGGTACGAAAAATACCGACCTCAGAGCAAGGATGATATATTTATGTGGATTCCGATTGAGTAGGGGGATTGTTTATTGACAATGTATCTGTTTTGTTAATACATTTCCCCAATCCAACATTCCAATTTCAAGCGCTTGCAAATCAGATAATTTAAATTTATCTTTAGGTTTTTTGATTAAATTCTGTAAACCATGGAAGAAATCAACCGAAAATTGCTGGTAGGTATTCTCGGGCATTACCACTCGGGCAAAACCACCACCTGGAATACGCTCTTCGATAAAACCGTAAGAACCGGTAAGCACGAGCGATTGTTGCGCATCGACAACGCCAGCATGAAAGTGTTTCTCGTCAACGGGGCTCCGCTCGAGCGCAAGGCCGAACTCAAGAAAATTCTGCCGGCCTACGACCCCGACATCGTGCTGTGTTCGTTTCTCTATCATAAAAATGTGAAGCAGAATTTCGACTATTTCATCAAGAAAGGCTATCACCTATATATTCAATGGCTGAACCCGGGATATTCCGACGAGTATGATGCCAGCCTTTTTTACCAATATGGCATTATTGATTACCTGCTGAACTGTGGCGCCGAAGTGAGTGTGCAGAATGGAAAGAACGACGCCACTGCACGGGTAGAACTTATCAGGAATTATTTGTATGGGTGGCGCCGGAAAAGTTTGCAGAACACCGAAAATACCGGGAGCTTGTAAGACAAATTTCCCATTTATCTGCCTTATTTCTTTGTTTATATAAAAATGGGAAAAACATTATAAAATATTTGGGAAATACCTTTTTCATTCGATATATTTGCACGACGACATTACACGCATAAGTTAAATTTATTGAAAGCTATGACACTACTTACCGAAGGACACAACATTGGAAAGGTTTTAGAACTGAAACTTCACAGTATTGGTATTGATACTGTTGAAACATTACGCAGCATTGGAACCGAAGAAACATTCCGTCGTTTGAAACAAATCGACAAAAATTGCAGCCGGGCCATTTTGTTTGCTATCGAAGGCGCTATTCAGGGCGTAAGGTGGCACAAACTGGAAGAATATCGCAAAAACGAACTTCGCGCTTATTTCATGGATCTGCAGAACGATCGTTAAAACATCGCGGCTTTTTGGCCGACCTGTTTAAATGCCTTATACAAGCTGTTGTGTAAGGCATTTTTTATTTGATAATACTGACAAAACTCATTTTACACGCTTAAAACTATTCTGAAATTTACGCGATTTTATTTCGTTGTCTTTAAAACTTTTAATGTCATGTTTAAGATTGAAAAACACCCCATACTCGATGTTCCGCAACCCGAACAGCTCAGCTTCAGTTATAATGGCGAAACGGTGCAGGCGCAACAAGGGTTTACCATTGCAGCAGCGCTCCATCAGGCCGGTTTTCCGGTACACAGCCATTCGCTCGAAGGCCGTAACCGTTCGCTCGAATGCGGCATTGGCAAATGCGGTGCCTGCGAAATGCTTGTCGATGGTAATATCCGCCGAATTTGCATAACCCCTGTGGATGGTGTTCGCGAAGTGTGCGAGATTCCCAAAGACTATATGCCCGAAGCCAATTTCGGGGCAAAAACCGAATTCACCAACACCTTCAAAACCTGCGTTGCTATTATTGGAGCCGGACCTGCAGGTCTTGCCGCCCGCGAAATGCTGAATCAACACGGAATCTCGAATATTGTAATTGATAATAACTCGAAAATTGGTGGTCAGTTTCTCATGCAAACCCACCAGTTCTTCTTCTTCGAAAGTGAGAAGAAGTTCGGGGGCATGCGTGGTTTCGATATTGCAACCACACTGGCCGGCGACGATCACACCGGAATAATGCTCAACTCAACGGTTTGGGACATCCTCGAAGGGCATCGCATTGCAGTGAAAAACATTGCCACTGCCGAAATATACTACGTCATTGCCGATTACCTGATTGTTGCTGCCGGTGCCATTCCGTTTATGCCTTCGTTTGGCAACGATGATGTGCCGGGCGTTTACACAGCGGCTGTCGTGCAGAAAATGATGAACAACGAATATACCCTTCTCGGGAAAAACGTATTAACGGTGGGTGCGGGCAACATCGGATACCTCACCTCGTATCAGCTGATGCAGGCCGGGGCAACCGTAAAAGCCATCATCGAAGCCCAGGCTTTCGAAGGCGGATTTCCGGTGCAGGCAAACAGGGTGCGACGTCTTGGCATTCCTGTAATGACCGGACACATACTCGTGGAAGCCATTCCCAATAAGAACTATTCAGGTGTAATTGGTGCTGTGGTTGCCAAATGCGAGAACTTCAAAGCCATTCCGGGTACCGAAAAAGCCATCTATGGAATCGATACCATTAACATCTGCACCGGCCTTGTTCCCGACGATCAACTGATGATTAAGGGAGAACTGGTATTTGGCCGAAACGCCTATTCGGTGGGTGATGCCCTGCGCATTGGCGAAGGAACCAGCGCAGTACTTAGGGGTAAACAGGCAGCCTACGAAATTCTCGACAGGATGGGAGTGAGGTACAAATTTGATGATTACCTGAGCCTCTCGAAAGAATATATCGACTCGATGCAGCATCCCGTAAGGATAATCGACGAACCCTATAAGCCTGCCCGCGAAAGGGCCGAAGCCAAACCTTATGTGCTGATAGACTGTCTCTACGGATTCGCATGCAACCCATGTGCTTTTGCATGTCCACATGGCGCCATCACCAAGTCGTCAACCAGTACGGTGCCACAGATTGACTTCGATAAATGTATCGGATGCATGGAATGTGTGTATCAGTGTCCCGGACTTGCCATTTTCGGATACAGCGAGAAAAAGGATTGGTTGTTCCTGCCCATCGAATACGAAGTAGCCGAAGGCAGCGAGGTATTTCTGGTGGATAACAACGGACAAAAACTGGGCGAAGGTGTAGTTGAGAAAATACTGAGGAAACCCAATAAGACGCATGTTGCCCGGGTTAAGTCGCTGAACCTGCATGGTGCCGAATTGATGAAGGCACGCGGCTTTATTGTGAAACAAAACTATCCGCAACCGGTCGATATCAAAAACCTGAATAAAGACTTTACATCAGAAACCTATATTTGCCATTGCGACGATGTGAAACTCAGCGAAATTATGAATGTAATCGGCGACCGTCGTTACATTTCGGTTGACGAAGTAAAACACACCACCCGGTTGGGAATGGGTGCTTGTCGTGGAAAACGCTGCATCAAAAGGCTGAAACAAACCATTGCCCCCTATGGTGTCGAAATTGTTGGCGATGCCACTCCACGCGGACCCTTGTCGAACCAGTTGAGCATGGGCGAACTCTATCCGAAAAGCCATCACGAAAAAGTGTTTACCCATGTAAACAAATCGGCAGTTAAACGCATTAAGGTGCAGTCGCTGGTAGCCGGTGGCGGTATGGCCGGAAGTGCTGTGTTCCGCTATTTGGCCGAAGCCGGCCTGCAACCCGTGCTGATTAATCACGAGAGGGGTGCCTCGTGGCGCAATATCGCCGGTGGAAGACCCGCTTTCTCGTTACCGGCTCTTGCCGATATCGCCATGAAAAACCGCGATATTTTCGAACAACTGCAGCAGCGTCACAATGTGGACTATCGCCCCATTCGATATGTGAGCTTTGCCCACGACGATGCCACCTACAAAGCACTCGATGCTTCGCGTGCATGGAGCAACGCGTTTATGGTTGACCCGAAAGACTTCAGAAAAGAGATCTCACCCTACTTCAATGCCAGTTTACAGAAGTATAATGCAGCCCTGATTACCCACGATTGCTGGCAGGCAACCCCGGGAAGGGTTATCGATTTGGTGCGCCGCATCGGTATTGAGGCCGGTGGGGTGATTCTCGAAGATTGTAAACTGATTGATCTTCAGAAAGAGGGTAACAACGTAGTGGCTTTGGTACAGACACACCATAAAGAGTATGTGGAGTACGAAACCGAACATTTTGTAAATGCGCTGGGCCCCAATGCCGGTGAATTCGCATTGAAACTGGGACTCGAAACCGGTTTGTATCCGGTGAAACATCAGGCTTTTATTACCCGCAGACTGCCATTGCTGGGTAAAGACGGTGCACAACTCGATATGTTAATCGACAGACAGAAGTACAAGGGTTTCTCGGCTGTTTACGGGCAACAATTAGCCGAAACAGGCCAGATTATCGGTTGTGCATCACCGGCCATCGATCCGCTCGAAACACGTCAGGAACTTAAAATCAACAATAAGGAATTTATCGAAATCGTATCGGAAGTATTTGTCGACTGGATTCCCTCGCTGTCGAACGTGGCATTTCAGGCAGTTTGGTCGGGCTACTATGTGGAACCACGCTATATTGTCGATCCGGCGCATGGCCTGCTGATTGGTCTGCGTGGGCACGGCTTTATGCTCGGGCAATACCTGGCCAAATTATATGTCGATAAGCTTATGGGTAAACCGTTTCCCGAATATTTCAACGACTTAAGACTTGACGGGCCCGGACTTTCGGAAGCGGCGTTTAAATAGGATTCAAATTACAAGTTACAAACGCTTGCACGAAAGCATGATACTTGCTTATGAAATATTGTTCACAAGTAAATATCATTAAAAGCCGGCAAAGTAGTTTGGGAGCTTGTCGCGGTTTGCGAAGCTTCAACCTGACGTATTTATCTAAGCGTTGGCTTGTCCTGTTTCGTTAAAATTTTCTTACAGCACGCACGTAATGAGGATTTGAGCTTTTTGATTCGGGATTCTGGCTGCCATCATAGAAAAGCTGACAACTTGCACTATTGGCACTGTATTCGGTAGAACTCCAATAAAAAGCAATCATATTTCCACCAATCGTATTTTTGTTTAAATAGATTTTATTCAACTCATCTTTGCTGGGTAAAAACCAATCGTTATAACCCCCCAACACCAGATCGCTGCAAATTCTGGCTGCAATTCCCGCAGTATTGCAATCGTTTAAAATGTCGATGGTGTTTTGATTACCGGTTCCCAGCGCAACGCCATCTGCACCTGATATAGTTGTTCCGTGACAACCCCAATCAGCACCTGTACTTTGATCGGTAGCTGCAACAATCAATCCATGGGGGACGGCAATACTATATCCCGGATCGCCGGGTTGAAGAATATAGGCAATAATTCCTCCCTGATAGTTTTGCCCGACTGCCAGAATTGCTGTAATGGTTGTAAAAGTCACCTGACTGCCATAAGCAGTTCCTGCGCTATTGGTGGCATAAGCCCTCGCATAATAGGTCGTTTCAGGATTTAAACCCGAAATAGCACTGGTAAAGCTGCCCTCCCCGGTACCATCATTAGTTTTGTTGTCGGCAATAGTCGGGTTTGGGGTGGTGCTCCAACACACCCCTCTAGCCGTAACAGCAGCACTCCCTTCGGAGCTTATGTTACCTCCGCAAGCCGCCGAAGATGATGTAACAGCGCTGATGGCTGAAGTGGTTACCACGGGTATCTGCTCGTTTTCGTTGTTACAACCGGTAGATAGTAAAACCACGAAAGAGGCTGCCAAAAGGCATAAAACAATGAAATTAATTTTCGTTTTCATGAATGATTGGTTTTTAATTATTGCCATTGATTAATTTGTAAATACGCCAGGTTTTTACTAAAAGTCCTGTCAAATTCAAATGAGTTACAGTCAGCAAAAATAAAAATAATATAATACAAATGAAACAATGTTGCTTATAGGTCGGCATTAAACGCTTGGTAAAACTATCCCGAGAATTCTTTAATGAGTTTCACCTGCTTCGGCATCAAAATCCTTAATCTTTGTTTTCCAGGGCTTAGTTATAGGAGTTGTTTGCGCATTAAATCTACTGTAAATTCTCGAGTTTTATAAATTAATGATAAAGATGATGTATGACTATCCTCTATTTCTCCAGCGCATGACCGCTTCTCTAATTCCATACCAATAGTTTTTATCAGACACTCTAAAATAAGCTGGGTGGTACGCATCAATAACTAATTTTTCGTTCGAAACCTCTATTGATGCAACTGTACCGTTTTGAAGATATTTCTTTTCAACATTTCTTGTGTCAAACCCAAATATAGCACATGCTTCATAAGTAAAAAACTGATATGTTCCACCAAAAATTATAATATTTGGCTTCATATCAATAATTTGCTTTATGATGAAGCTTTCATATTTGAGGTAAGCATCTTGAATAATTTGATAATCTGATTTTTGGCCACCAGGCATTTTATTAATATTTATGTAACCAACATTCTTAAATGTATTATAAGATTCTAAATTGTTCGCCAGTGGAATTTCCTCCCAACTTACATCAGGATTAAAAATGCCATAAGTGGCGTAAATCATTTTTCTAAAGGTAGGAATGCCAAGGGCATTATCAATATGTTGCCCATTATTTATTTCATTACAAATATTGCGTTCCTTATTTTTATCTTCTTCGGAAACGTTACCCTCTTTTAATATCCACAGAACTTTAGGAATACTATTCTTGTATAGTTCGACGTTGATTATTCCGTCTTTAATCTCTTTCATTTTTTTTGTTTATTATCTAATTTTATTTTGTAAGTTAGTATACTATGAATTTGCCTTTTAAGTTATTGTATTTATAATAATAAATGCCTTTTTCAAACATGCTAACATCTAAAGTGACTTTTTCAAAATCGGTGTTTATAATTTGATGTTTAACTACTTGCCCCCAACTATTGTAAATTGTTAGATATGACAAATCTTCAGTGAAATTATATAATGGGATATTAACGTATGTATTAGTGGGGTTTGGATATGAATTATATTCAGTTTCAATAACATGACTAAATTGATTTGTGAAGTCAGTTTTTATTATACTGCCATTATCGCCAACAGCAACTCCGTTATCAATACTTGAAAAATAAACTGAATAAAAGAAAGTCCAAATAGTATCTGTTTGAGACCATGAAAATCCTCCATCTGTTGTCTTAAGGATTTTGCCAAATATTCCAAAAATATACCCTGTTTGCTCATTTATAAAATAAACTGACTCTAAACGTTGCGATGTTTCAATCAACGTACTTTGCCATGTTTGGCCACCATTTATGGTCTTAAAAACTATTCCTTTGTCTTGTCCGTTTATATGGTATTGGCCACCTACAATAAACCCTATTTGCGAATTAAGAAAATAAACGGAAGTTAATCTTGCATTAATATTCCCAAAATCTTGCTCATTCCATGTCTCTCCGCCATCCGTGGTTTTTAAAATTCCGCTGTGATTTTCGAAATCCGGATTCCCCGTATATAAAAATCCTACAGCAAAACCAATGTTTGGTGTCACAAAATCTATTGACCGCAAATAGTAATCATAACTAGCATTTACAGTCTTTTGTAGCCAAGTTTCACCTGAATCAGTTGTTTTGTATATACACGGATAACCACCAATATCTCCTGCAACATAACCCGTTTGGTTATCATAAAAATATACTGCATTTTTAGTACCCCATCCACTCTCTTTTTCTATCCAAGTTTGACCTCCATCTATAGTTTTAAGAATATGATGATTACCAACAGCAAAACCATTTTCAGAGTCAGTAAAAAAAATTCCATAAAGAGGAGACGATGTTCCACTATTGAGAGTTAACCATGTGTTACCCCCATCAGTTGTTTTTAAAATTGTCCCATAATTACCAGCAATGTACCCAGTATCTATTGATGGAAAATGCACAGAATTCAATATGTTATTTGTGTTGCTTTGAACCCATATCCAGTCTTGAGCATTAAGAAGATATGAAGAAACTAAACAGCTAAAAAACAAAAAAAATCTTTTCATGTATAATGGTCTTAGTTTGTTAATAAAGTTTATTCTTAAAAATCAAATAATATAATCACCAATATTGAATGTGTTAGAAACAATCGCTTTATTATGTTTAATAACAATTCGCATTTTATTCGCTCTTTTTACACACAAAAATATTTATAAATAAATACATAACACAAATGCTAAGCAATAATTTAAGAAATAATTGCTGTAAGAATGACTGATGAAACGATTTCGCTTATAGGACGCTACAGAAGCTTTCTAACCAAAAAATTCTTTTATAAGTTTCACTTGTTTCGGCATCAAAATTCTTAATCGTTGTTTTCCTGGGCTAAGTTCGAGTAGTTGTTTGCGGATTGGAGTTAGCCAATTGTAGATGGTGCGGGGTGTGGTATCGTAGTGTAAGTCTTCATCATAATTCGGACAAAAGAGTTTAAAGAATAGGTGTAAAATTATTCAACTACTTCTATGAGACCAGGCGAAATCACGCAATAGATAAAACTTCAAAGATGACTTGAATTATTTCTTAATTAAAGTGTGAAATCGTGATGAAAGTTCAGGTCGAATCATTATTTACTGCACCACAAACCGCGAAACCCGTTTTTCCCCACCCGATTGTACAACCAAAAGGTAGCTTCCTGCCGCCAGCGATTGAATATCAATACGGGCAGAGGTTCCGCTTGCCTGAGTTTTAAGAAGACAGTTCCCTAAAACATTATAGACCGAAAGGGTAGAGAAAGTCATTTTTTCAGGAAGATTTACTTCGATGTAGTCGTTGCTGGGGTTGGGGTAAATACCAATATTGCTCTCAATTGGCACTTTAGGGAGATTTGTATTTATTGAAGTAAAACTTGCTTCGTACATGTAAATAAATGAAAAGGAAAAAAGGTACTGTTGATTGGAAAAAACATTTAAACCAGCGTCACCTGAAGCCTGCCAGGAATTGTTCTCCCATCTCTCAAATGTTCCTGTTACCGAGTTATTGTTTTCATCGTAAGAATACAGAAACCTCCCAGAATTTACCCAATCACTATTTTGCCATACTCTGGTTATTTGATTCAATTGATTTCCAAAACTGTCATAATCGAAGGAAGATAGCGCAATGTTTTGCCATGCGCCAGTTTGCCACTCTTCCGACAATAATAAGGATAAATTACCATTGTTATCGTAAGTATATGTCTGTCTGGATGTGTTTACCCAATCGTTGTTTTGCCAATCCTCATCCAACATAGTTAATAATTGTCCATTTTCATTGTACGTGCATGTCTGTTTCTGACTATATACCCAATTGCTGATTTGGTAATCCTCGAGTATAAGTGATAATTTATTTTGATTATCATCGTAGGTATATGTTTCTCTATAACTATTTGCCCAAACATTGCCATTCCACTCCTCATGAAGAATTGTCAAAGCATTTCCGTGGGCATCGTAAGTGCTGGTAGTTCTCTTGTTATTCACCCACTCATTGTTTGTCCAGTCCTGATGAAGATCGGTTAAAACATTCCCGTTATCGTCATAAGTAAAATAGTGTACATAAGAATTTACCCATATATTATCTAACAAGCGTTGAAAAAGTCTTATCGACAAATTACCATTGGAATCGTATGTATTTGTAAACATATTTGTGTTCCATCCATAATACCAGTACCCAATTAACTCAGTTAGAACTTCTCCATCAGAATTATAGGTGTAGGTATAATTTTCTTTCATTTCCCAATTCTCGCTTTGCCAATTAAAGTAAGAATAGGTCAGCAAATTTCCATTATTATCATAGGTGTAGGTATATTTAACACCATTTCTCCAGTTTCCATTTTGCCAGTATTGACCAAATTCGTTTATAATATTTCCGTGATAGTCATAAGAATAAATGTGTCGACTGCTCAGACCTACTGTACTATATATGAGTATGGTATCTGGCATCCAAATCAGCTCTTTTTCATTGATTCTATTGGGTTTGTGGCCTCCTGTGTGGTAAACATTTTCAATGTTGGAGTAATTGTTACCCGGTAATAAATCCTTATTTAGAAACGGGGTAGGCACATTCCCGTTTTGGGTCGATGTCCTGGATGGGTACATTGACCAATGATTTGAAATGGAACTTTGAGAATACACCGGAATTATTCCGATTATTGAGATCAGCCAAACTATCAATACTTTATCTATGCTTATCATTGCGTTATTAGTATTATTTTGAATTACATTTCATTCAACAATTTTACAAATTCTTGCACAATCAGTAATTTACTGCACCACAAACCGCGAAACCCGTTTTTCCCCACCCGATTGTACAACTAAAAGATAGCTTCCTGCCGCCAGCGATTGAATATCAATACGGGCATAAGTTCCACTTGCCTGTGTTTTAAGAAGACAGTTCCCTAAAACATTATAGACCGAAAGGGTAGAGGAAGCCAT
>JAKQPY010000131.1:0-25449 GCA_029564465.1 Bacteroidota bacterium
TGTCCGAAAACGGAGGTTCCAAAAAAATATGTATTTTTATCCATTGTAGAAAAGTTTTTGGCGAAACAAAACTACAAAAAACGAAGAAGCCAGACTTATGCGCTGGCTTCTTTAAAAAGTTTTAATCGGACAACAGTGAAAATTTAAAAAAATGTTAATATTTCATAATTACTTTTCTAAAATCAATAACCACTTATGTTTTAAAAAGGTTGCACGGGCTGATATTTTTGCGATAATAAATCCGTATTTTCCATCAAGAAACCCCAATTTGAAGATAAACACTGATAAAAACCGGAAAAAAGGAGCGAAAATTAAGGTAATATAATGGCTTTTTCTTCCATTAAAGTGTAATTCTTCGGCTTTCATGCGGGCAAACTTCTCCGATTGCCGGTAGTGTTCGTCAATATGATAATAGGAGTAGTGCAGCAAATCGCCATGAATGCTTGTATGATGGACCTCACAATTGAACGCTGGTTTTTCATGAATATGGCCGGTCCACATTCCGGTGTTCCTGTTCCAGATGCGTTCTTTCCGGTCGGGGTACCAGCCACAGTGATGAATCCATTTTCCGCAATAATTGGTCATCCGGTTCACCCAAAACACCTGTTTACTATGGGTACAGTCCGCATTGAGAATGCTGGCTGCCAGTTCGGGCGAAACGGCTTCGTCGGCATCTATCGAAAAGATATAATCATATTTAGCCAATGTGTTTGCGAAGTTTTTCTGGTCGGAATAGCCTTTAAATTCCCGCTTATAAAAACGAACATTATAATTTGCGCAGATTTTTTCGGTTCTGTCGGTCGAAAACGAATCGACCACTACTATATCGTCGGTGAGGGGTAAAACCGATTTCAAACACCGTTCAATGTTTTTTTCTTCGTTATAGGTGATTATTACTACCGATAGCTGCATTATTCTCTGGTATAAATTCGTTTAACCCGCTGTGGAATCGAGGTAACCACTTCGTAAGGAATTGTTCCGATTACTTCAGCCATCTTGCTAACGGGCAATTCCGGACCAAAAATCAATACTTCATCGCCGATGCTTGTGTGAACACCTGTAACATCAATCATGGCCATATCCATGCAAATATCACCCACAACCGGGGCTTTTTTGCCATTGACCAAAACCTGCCAGTTGCCATTTCCCAGCTTGCGGTTGAACCCATCGGCATAGCCAACAGGTATGGTTGCTATTACAGAATCACGCAAAAGTTTTCCATGACGGTTGTAGCCTACTGTCTCGCCTGCCTTCACATGCCGCAATTGCGAGATTACAGTATGCATTGCTCCGGAGTGCTGCAAATTGCTGTTATCAGAGAAACCATACAAACCAATTCCAATCCTTACCATTTGAAAGCAATATTCCGGAAAGCGCAGTATTGCTGCGCTATTGGCCACGTGCAACAAGGTACCTGAGACTGCAAGTTTATCGGCCATCGACTTGAACTTAGCTACCTGCGCGTGTGTAAATTCATCATGTGCAGGATCGTCGCTGGCTACCAGGTGAGTCATCAGCGTCCGTAGCTGAATGGTGTCGGTTGCCTGAAGTATCTGCTGAAGTTTCGTTGTATCATCGGAACCAAAACCCAGCCGGTGCATGCCCGTATCAAGTTTGATATGAATAGGGTAGTGTGTTCTGCCAAGACTTCTGGCTTGAATAATAAATTCTTCCAGAATATCGAACGAAAAAACCTCAGGCTCCAGCTCGTATTCAATCATTTGTTGCAATGCGGCTGCACGTGGGTTCATTACCATTATTGGCAGGCTGATGCCTGAACGGCGAAGGTCAATACCTTCGTCGATATAGGCAACTGCAAGGTAATCGACTTTAAGATATTCCATAAAGGACGCAATCTCGTAATATCCGCTGCCATACGAAAAAGCTTTAACCATGACCATGGTTTTAACATTTTTGCCTGCCATGGCCCTAAGGTAATTCAGGTTATTTTCGATGGCGTTCAGGTTGATGGTAAACACGGTTTCGTGTGTTTGCTTCTCGAGATGCGATACAATCTTTTCAAACCCAAAACGACGGGCCCCTTTTACCAGAATTTCGGCATGATGCAACGGCAGCATGAAACTTCCGGCGATAAACTCTTCGGTATTCCTGAAAAAAACCGAATTGGCTGCAAAGAAATGACGGTGTAAACCAATGTTCTCGCCGATTCCAATGAGAAAATCTACTCCGTGAGAACTAAGCAAAGAGGCAACACTACTATATATTTCTTTATCGGGAAGACCCGATTGAACAAAATCGCTGAGAATTACCACCTTTTTACGTTTTACCGCCTGGTGAACCAATGTGTCGAGTGCAATTTCGAATGAATTGATATCGAGGCTGTATGCGTCATTAATAATGCGACAGTCGTTAATGCCATCGAGCGTTTCGAAACGCATCGCCACTTGTGGAAGATTTAAAAACGCATCGGTAATTCGATGTATGTCAATGTTTAACGCCAGACAAGTTGCCAGACACGTGATGGCATTTTCGACAGACGCCTTGTCGTGACAGTTGGTTTGTATTGTGTGCACCGACCCTTCGTAATCGATTTGTAAGGTGCTTCCCAGGTCTGAGGATGTTGGTAAACTCACCGAAATATTTCCTTTTCCGGTAAGCGACCAGGTGAGATGTTTCTTCGTTGGGAATTGTGCCATGCTTGCGCTAATGGTTTCATCGTCAGCGCAATAGATCAGGGTTTGGGAACGGTTAAAAAGTTTTGATTTTTCTGAAGCTTTTGCTCTTAAAGATTCAAAGTTTTGCTGATGGGCATTGCCCAGGTTGGTGAAAATACCGATTTCCGGCTGGATGATGCTTTCGAGTTTTTCCATTTCACCCGGCATCGAAATTCCGGCTTCGAAAATGGCCAGCTGATGTTGTTTCTGTATTTGCCAAACCGAAAGTGGCACCCCAATCTGAGAATTATAGCTTTTGGGACTTTTTACCAGCGAAAACAGGGGTGTGAGAATGTGCGAAAGCCATTCTTTAACAATTGTTTTTCCGTTACTGCCTGTGATTCCAATCACCGGTAAGTCGAATTGACCTCGGTGCATTATGGCAGTTTGTTGTAATGCAGCGATGGGGTTGGAGACCAGAATAAAACTGGCTCCGCCATCGGGTTTGCAATAGCTGATGTCGGAAACAACAAACGCCTTTACGCCACGTGAGACTAATCTTTCGATGAAATTATGCCCGTCGTGATTAGGTCCGCTGATGGCAAAGAATAATACCCCTTCGGGATTGAAAATACCGCGGCTGTCGGTGGCCAGTTTTGATACTGTCAGGTTTTCGTCACCATAAACGATTCCATTAACAGCCCCGGCAATTGTTCGAACCGAATAATAATTCATGCTTAGTGTTTTTTTATAGCCTCGTTGTAGCATTTGCGGCACAAGGGCATGTAGGAATCAGTTTCACCGAGTAATACCAGACTTTCGGATTCACTCATTCGGAATGAGTTTTGGGCCAGGTCGCCGCACTGAACACAAATGGCATGCACTTTTGTCACATATTCAGCAATAGCCATTATTGCAGGCATCGGGCCGAAAGGTCTGCCCAGATAATCCATGTCAAGGCCTGCAACTATTACTCTGATTCCGCGGTTTGCCAGTTCATTGCAAACTTCGGCGAGGCCGTTGTCGAAAAATTGTGCTTCGTCGATGCCGACTACATCAACCTCACCTGTTAACAAAAGAATATTCGACGATACACTTACCGGTGTCGAAGGAAATGAATTGTCGTCGTGCGACACAACATTGGTTTCCGAATAGCGTGTGTCAACCCCGGGCTTGTAAATTTCGATTCGCTGACGGGCATATTTGGCACGCCTCAGCCGTCGCAATAATTCTTCGGTTTTCCCCGAAAACATCGAGCCTGCAATCACTTCGATCCAGCCTTTGGCGTTTTGTTCATAACCCGGACGTTCTAAAAACATATTGCTTCAATAAAATTTTTATTTTTGTCAATCTGATAACACAAATGTAGAAAAAAACCTTTGAAGGATGAACAATATGAAAAATTTACAACAAAAAACCGAAGAAATTCTGGCAACAGTGAAGAGAATGGAGATGAATGGTTTGCACCGCATAGAGTCTGACATGTTGTTACAACAAATCAGAGAACTGTATTCGATGGTACTCGGTATGGATACAACTGCAGCAGCAGAAATCAAACCAATCCAAAAGCAGGAAGCGGTTACACCTGTTGCTGCCGAAAAACACCCCATAAAGACGTCTTCAGATTTTATTGAGTTCGACAACAGCGAACCCACAGTTTTTGTTCCTATGGTTGAATCGAAGCCGGAAAAAACCGAACCGGTACCTGTCATTAATGAACCAATTGCAGTGGTTAAACCACCGGTAGCTGAGCCCAAACCCATTGAAACCCCGGCAACGAAAAAGACTGCCGCACAAACGGGTCAGCACAGTTTGTTCAATGGCATTTCGGAAACCGAGACAAAAACGCTCGGCGAGCAGCTTGGCGAAAACAAAACTTCTCTCAACGACCTGCTGGCACTCAAAGGCAGTCAGCAGGATGTGGCTACACGCATTACTGCCAAACCCATTACCGATATCCGTTCGGCAATCGGGGTGGGCGACCGCTTCCTTTTTATCAGGGAACTTTTCGATGGTGACAACGATAATTTCAATAAGACAATCGATTATCTTAACTCGCTACAGCAGAGTCATGAAGCTCAATCTTATTTAAACAGTAACTTTAAATGGAATTCCGATAGTAATACGGTTAAGCATTTTATGAGTATCATTCAACGTAAATACATCAAGTAATGTTCAAAAAATATTTGTTTGGTTTCCTGCTGACCATTTCGCTTGGTTTTGTAGCCCACTCTCAGGACACAGCCTATGTGAGGAAACAAATTACCGAACTGAGTGCAAAGAAGTATCTGGGGCGCGGCTATGTGGGCAAAGGTGTTAACAAGGCTGCTAACTATCTGGCAGGTGAAATGAAGAGCATCGGGCTCAGTCATTTCGGTGATACCTATTTTCAGCAGCTCAGCTATCCGGTGAATACGTTTCAGGGTAAAGTTGATGTACGTGTCGATGGTGTTGAATTAAAAAATGGTGTTGATTATTTTATCGGACCGGCTACTCCGGCAACAAACAGAGAATACGAAGTAGTATGTTTCGACTCGGTGGTTTTGTCGGATACCCTAAGGTTTCTCACCAAGGCATCAGTAATGAACCTTCAGGATAAACTGGTTGTAATTGATTTCTCGTATCTGGGCGCTTCGGAGGTGCGCTGGTTTTATTTGTACCTGATGAAGTTCAATTACATAAAAGCAGCCGGATACATCGAGTTGAACGATGGCGATCTGGCCTGGGCTGTCAGGACTTTTCAGCAGGATTTTCCAAGTCTGAAAGCGAAAAAATCATCATGGCCAGCTGATGCAAAAAAGGTGAGTATTAAAGTGAAATCTAAATATATCGAAGAATATAAAACTGAAAATGTCATTGGGTATGTGCCTGGAACCGGCGATGAATATGTAGTTATTTGTGCCCACTACGACCACCTGGGTGCTATGGGTAAGGGCGTATTTGTGCCCGGAGCTAACGACAATGGAAGTGGCACTGCGGCTGTACTTGATATGGCAAGGTATTACAAGAAAAATCCCTGTAAATATACTATGGTATTTATGTGTTTTACCGGCGAAGAAGCCGGGTTGTTAGGCAGTACATGGTTTACCGAACATCCATTGTTTCCGCTCGAAAAAATCAAATTTGTAATTGACCTCGATATGATAGGCACCGGCGAAAAGGGCGCTGCTATCGTAAACGGAGACATCCCGGAATATCAAAAGATTAAAGAAACATTTCAGGCGATAAACCTGCAGAAAGAATATTTCAGCGATTTGAAAATCAGGGGTGAATCGAAAAACAGCGACCATTACCCATTTCATGCCAAAGGGGTGAAGGCTGTTTTTTTCTACACTATGGGAGCCAACACCTATTACCATAGTCCCAGCGATGTGGTTGGAAACTTAAGTCTTACCGGATACATTCCTCTTTTCGGGCTGATAACCGATTTTGTTGCGACCTATGAGTAAACTGTATGTTGTCCCTACGCCCGTCGGAAATCTGGGTGATATCACCTTCAGGGCAATTGAGGTACTTAAAAACGTAGATGTTATTCTGGCAGAAGACACCCGTAAAACGGGTATTTTGCTGAAGCACTATGGTATTAGTACCCGCATGCTTTCGCACCACAAATTCAACGAGCACCAGTATTCCGAAGCAATATGCAAACGAATTCTTGCCGGAGAAAGCATGGCGCTCGTAAGCGATGCCGGTACTCCCTCGGTGTCGGATCCGGGGTTTCTGTTGGTACGTACCTGTGTCGATAATGGAATTGCAGTTGAATGTTTACCCGGCGCTACTGCCTTAATTCCGGCTCTGGTAATGTCGGCTTTTCCATCGGACAGATTCGTTTTTGAAGGTTTTTTACCGGTAAAAAAGGGGCGTCAGACACGTATGAAAGAGTTGCAGGTAGAAACCCGTACGATGGTCTTCTACGAATCGCCACACCGACTTGCAAAAACCCTTGCTGAGTTTGCACAATATTTTGGTTCCGACCGAAAAGTAGCTGTCTGTCGTGAAATCAGTAAAATCTATGAGGAAACACGCAGGGCAAGTCTGGGTGAATTGGCTACTTACTATGCACAACATCAGGCAAAAGGCGAGATTGTGCTGGTGCTTGAAGGATTTTCGGGAAAGTAGTAAGCTACTTTAATTCTGTTTCTTTATCAGCAGTAATAATTTTGATTATATCGGATACCAGATATTGTTGAGATCCTTCTTTTACGAAAATATTACTAAATAGTATAATATCCCCTGGTTTAGCTGTGTTTAGCAAGTACTCGTATGCCTGAGGGTTGTTAAATATTTTATCTCCATTAATCGTGAATGTTTTCTTGTTTTCGGTGTTGTAAATCATCACATCAAATTGAGTCACCTGGCAATTACCCTTGTATGTGAAAGGTCCATCCTCGCGGGTGGCAACTAAAAAACTTTTCAACAATTTGCTAATGCTGACAAAGTATTGCCCTGACATGCCTGAAACATCAACACGCGCAGGAAGTAATTTTTTGACTCTGAACGTTTGTGTCCCGATAATTTTATTGTTATGCATAATGTTTATTTCAAGCTGCATAACGTTATTTTTAATATCAGAGACCGTATAAAGGCCACTGTTATTTACTTTTTTAATGTTGGCATTTTCTGACGCCAAATTGATTTTGTCGGAAGAAACCCCTGAAACTACACACCGTATACTGTTTTCCATGCCAAAATACAACTCGTTATTGGCTTCAATGGCAATACAGAAATCATTGGAATGCTTTGTCTTTTGTTGCTTCTGAGCAAGGCAGGTAACCGAAATAGTGGCTGCCAACAGAGTAAATAAAAATGCTTTTTTCATGAATAGTGAATTTATTTGATTAAAAATATGTCTATAACATAATAACGATGACAAAATTAAATAATTTTCTCATTTGCCAGTTTTTTCATCGATAACTTTTTCAATAGTTATAAACAGCCCCAACTATTTCGGGTCATAAATATATCTTTGTGTTTTGAAAACGACTAAAATGACTAAAACAGAACAATTACAACGCATAGCCAGTCAGGTAAGGAGGGATTCCCTTCGCATGGTTCATGCCCGCAATTCGGGTCATCCGGGTGGAGCCCTGGGTTGTGCCGACTTGATGACAGCCCTTTATTTTGAAGTAATGGATC
Source organism: Bacteroidota bacterium (assembly GCA_029564465.1). GTDB lineage: Bacteria > Bacteroidota > Bacteroidia > Bacteroidales > ML635J-15 > JAGOEF01. The sequence continues at coordinate 7,752 of JAKQPY010000131.1, forward strand.
ATAAGCCCGAATTTAGTATGTCGGGAGCAGGAGAAGATATGTTTTTCCTGTCTAACGGGCATTTATCGGCAGTTTGGTATAGTGTACTGGCACGCAGCGGATATTTCCCTGTAAGCGAACTTGCCAGTTTTCGCGCCCTTGATTCCAGATTGCAAGGTCATCCAACCACGGCTGAACATCTTCCGGGTGTGCGGGTTGCCAGTGGTTCGCTGGGGCAGGGGATTTCGGTGGCTGCCGGTGTTGCACTGGGTAAGAAATCGCAGGGCGATAAAAAACGGGTGTATTGCCTTACCGGTGATGGAGAATTGCAGGAAGGTCAGATTTGGGAAGCTGCGTTGTTCGCAGCTGCCCGCAACATCGACAACCTGATTGTGGTGGTTGATTATAACGGAAAACAGATTGATGGTCCGGTCGATCAGGTGATGAGCCTCGGTAACCTGAAACTCAAGTGGGAAGCCTTTGGGTGGATTGTGTTGCAATGCGACGGAAATAATATGCAGGAATTACTCGATTGTTTAGTTGATGCCAAACGCAATACAGGGCAGCAAAAACCCGTTGTTATACTGATGAAAACCGAAATGGGCAAAGGCGTCGATTTTATGATGGGTTCGCACCACTGGCATGGTGTGGCGCCCAACGATGAGCAATTGGCACGGGCTTTATCACAACTCGAAGAAACCCTGGGTGATTATTAATACACTTCATACTGTGAGAAAACCAGCAGCAATATTTTTTTCAGCAATTGCATTGTTACTTTTAGTAAATGCTACTAAAGCGCAGAATAACAGGCCATTGACAAGGGTGTTGTTTATTGTCGATGCATCGAGTAGCATGCTAGAATCATGGGATGGAACCAAGAAATATGCCATTGCCAAGTCGCTGCTAATCGAGATTCTGGATTCACTTAGCATGGTTGCTGATGCGCAGAATATGCAATTTGCTTTGCGGCTTTTCGGACATCAGAGTCCTGTACCTCCCGAAGACTGTACCGATTCGAAACTCGAAGTTGCATTCTCGAAAAATAATACAGGGGCAATCATCGACAAATTAAACTCGGTTACTCCTCAGGGAACTACGCCCATTGCATTCAGTTTGCTTCAGGCTGCCGAAGACTTTCCCGACTGTCCCGATTGCCGCAATGTAGTGGTACTTATAACCGACGGGATGGAACGATGTAAGGGTGACCCCTGTGCAATTAGTCTGGCACTCCAAAAGCAGGGGATTATACTGAAACCCTATGTTATTGGTATTAATCTCGAAACCTACATTGCCAATTCACTCGATTGTATCGGAAATTACTATAATGCCGGGAATGAGCGTGAGTTTAAGGAAGCCCTCGACGCTGTGGTTGCCGATGTAACCAACCTGACAGCGGTACAGATTAACCTGCTTGATATGTATGGTAATCCTACCGAAACCAACGTAGCCATGAGTTTTCACGACAACCAGTCAGGGAATATCCGCTATACATTTATGCATACACTGGGTATATCGGGTCAACCCGACACAGTGCATGTTGATGTGATGAGTGTATACGACCTCAAAGTTCACACAGTACCTCCTGTGTATCTCGATACGCTGATTGTAAAAGCGGGTCAGCTGAATGTTTTCGAGGTGCCTGCCCCACAGGGAAGCCTTAAAATTCGTGTTGGTGGTGACGATCCTGATGATTATAATGTGAAATGCATTATTCGAAAAACGGGTTTGCCTGAAACTATTTTTGTGCTCGATGGCGAGAAGGAGCAGAACCTGATTATTGGTTTGTATAATCTTGAAGTGCTTACCATTCCCCGCTTATATTTCGACGCTGTCGAAATTAAACAGGATGTTTCCAAAAATATCGACATCCCACAACCCGGAAAAGCCATTATAAATTTTAAAACAGCTTCGGTAGGCACACTGGTTCTCGAAAATGGTGATTTTTTAATAAACCAGTACGATTTTGTGCCCGAAAGGACTGCCTATACATTGCGATTACAGCCCGGTTATTACCGGATTGTGTATCGCGAAAAAAACAAACGTAAAACCATGAATTCGCAGGATTATAAATTCAGGGTGAAATCGGGAGAAACTTACATAATCAATCTTTAATACAACAGGAATAATTGCATGAAACAGGAATACCTTAATACCGGATCAAAAGACACCCGCTCGGGTTTTGGAGTGGCATTGCATGAACTCGGGAAACTGAACAGCGAAGTGGTTGCCTTGTGTGCCGACCTTACCGGATCGCTGAAGATGGATGCTTTTGCCAAAGACTATCCCGACAGGTTTATTCAGGCCGGAATCGCAGAGGCCAATATGATTGGAGTGGCAGCAGGTTTGAGTATAACCGGTAAAATACCCTTTGCAGGTACCTTCGCAAACTTTGCCACCGGTCGTGTTTACGACCAGATAAGGCAGGTGGTGGCTTACTCGCAGAAAAATGTGAAAATATGTGCCTCCCATGCAGGACTTACGCTGGGCGAAGATGGTGCAACACACCAGATACTCGAAGATATTGGGCTCATGAAAATGCTTCCCGGTATGACGGTAATTAATCCGTGTGATTTCAACCAGACAAAGGCAGCAACCTTAGCTGCAGCCTCATATGACGGACCGGTTTACCTGAGGTTTGGAAGGCCAAAAGTTCCCAATTTTACACCCGAAAATCAACAATTCGAAATAGGGAAAGCATTGCAGCTCAATTCGGGAAGCGATATCAGCATATTTGCAACAGGTCATTTGGTGTGGCAGGCTATCGAAGCTTGCAAAGTGCTTGAAACCAAAGGAATAAGCGTTGATTTGATTAACATACACACCATAAAACCACTCGATGCTGAAGCTGTTCTCGCATCAGCCCGAAAAACCGGAGCTGTGGTAAGCGCCGAAGAGCATATGAAAAACGGTGGACTCGGTGACAGCATTGCCCAGCTACTTGCTGAATACCATCCGGTTCCCATGCAGTTTGTGGCTGTTGACGATACCTTCGGCGAAAGTGGAACGCCCGAGGAATTGATGGATAAATACGGACTCAATGCAGAGGCAATTGTCCGCAAAGTTTTGCGCTGTATCGAAATGAAAAAATAACCGGATCGGTAACTATAACTCTTCGGGATAATAGCGCTGAAATGTTATTTCACGCTGAAAACCATCACTGTAAAATTGGGTAACCCTAAAACTGTCAGGGTTTACTTCCTTGATTTTCATCTGGCTTCGGCTATTATATTTATCATAACCTATATAATACGATGGTGCAGTCTCGTAGTACACTTTCAACTGACCGCGCTTAATTTCCCATTTAAATGTGTCGGTTTCGTTAAGTAGCTGAGAGTATCCATTATTCGCAGTATCGAACATATACAAGGGTACATCAATTACAATATTTCCTTCGCTGTCAACCGGTTTCCAGTAACCCAGTACCATTTCGGTATGGGCTATATCTTCGTCGGTTTGCCCACATGAGCTGAACAGACAAGTTGCAAGAATGATTATCAAAGGTATAAAAACGAGATTCTTCATAGCTGAATTTATTTCTTCGCGTCAAATTTACTGTATTTTTGCACAAAAATTATAAAAATGTTCGATTTCAATAAGATAATTCAACGCGAAAACACGTGTTCGGTAAAATGGGATAACCGGCAGGAGGTTTTTGGCTCAGATACTGTATTCCCCATGTGGGTTGCCGATATGGATTTTGAGGCTCCTGAATGCATTACCGAAGCCATTCGTAATCGGGCAATGCATGGCATTTATGGTTATTCGCTGCACACTGATGCATATTTTAATGCCTTTGCCGATTGGGCAAAACGTAAACAACAGTGGCAGGTTGATCGCGAATGGTGCTTTTTCAGTCCGGGCATTGTTCCCGCGCTGGGAGTTGCCGTTCAGGCATTTACAAAAGAGTGGGATAAGGTATTGGTGCAACAGCCTGTGTATAATCCGTTTTTTACTGTTATCGAAGGCAATCGTCGTGAACTGGTAAACAGCCCCTTGACCATCGAAAACGGATTGTTTACTATGGATTTCGAATCTATTGAGAAAGAGTTTGCATCGGGTGTTAAACTGATGTTACTCTGCAGTCCGCATAACCCCGGTGGCAGGGTGTGGACAAAAGAGGAGTTAACCCGCCTTGCCGATCTGGCATTGCATTACAAAGTCATTGTTGTTTCTGACGAAATTCATGGCGACCTCGTGTATGACGAATACCGGCATATTCCATTTGCTTTGCTCGGAGATGCTTACTTGCCAAACACAGTGGTATGTCAGGCTCCCAGTAAAACATTTAATATAGCAGGTCTCAGCAGTTCGGTGATTGTCATTCCATCGGACAGCTTGCGCCAAACTATGAAAACCCTGATGGAAACCCTGCATTTATGCTCAGGAAACATTTTCGGTACAGAAGCTTTTAAAACAGCCTATCTGAAATGCGGACAATGGCATTCAGAACTGATGAAATACCTGACCGGTAACCGAAACCTTGTGTTGGATTATTTTGCAACTGAACTTCCCGAAATACATGTAATGAAACCTCAGGCCGGTTTTCTGGCATGGATTGACTTTGGAGCATTGCGGATGAATGATAAGGAACTGAGCCGATTTTTTGTCGAAAAAGCAGGGGTTGGCCTCTCAACCGGTATAACTTATGGTACCGAAGGAAGCGGTTATATGCGTCTGAACTTTGGATTGAACAGGACACAACTCACCGAAAATCTCGAAAAAATTGGAAAAGCTATCAGGGCTGAGCTTTAATGAACCGCTGCATCAGTTCGGGGTCTTCAATTTCTTTTACGAAACTCTGAATGTTGCTCAGCGGAATATCATTCACATCTCCAATCATTAAGCCGTCGATGGCATCATTAAAATCGGGGTCAACATTAAAGTGAATTATTCTGGCTCCCTGAGCGATGTATTTTTTCAGCAGCACCGGCATTTTTTTTGCGCTATGGTCAATCTCCTCAACCATGCGGTCGAGTTTGCGGATATCGTTGCCACAGTAATTCACAAGATTTGCCATATCTTTATACAGTACATAGCGGAATTTGTTTTTACACCGCACATGAGATGCCATGGCAGCGTCGCTGTGATTGCGGGTGAAATATTCCGCCATTAATATTTTGGCATATTCACTATAGTTGTTACTGATACTGGCTGGTCCGAAGATATATTTGTAGCCGGGGTTTTTAAGAAGAACGTAAACAATTCCTTTCCAAAGCAGGAACAGTGCGGCCGGTTTTCGCTGATATTCGCTTACCACAAACGAACGCCCCAGCTCCAGGCCATGTTGCATGTAAGGGTGAAACCCTGATGTGAAGTCGAACAGGGTAGAGGTATAGAAGCCGTTTGGGCCGTATTGTTGCATGATCTGGTCTCCAAATCCGACTCGGTAGGCTCCGACAACTTTTTCGGCGATATAATCCCAAATGAACAGGTGGTGATAATAATTGTCGTATACATCTTTATCACAGCATTTTCCGGTGCCTTCGCCCACTTCGCGGAAGCTGATTTCGCGCAGACGGCTGATTTCAGCAAAAACATTGGGTATTTCGGAACTGGGTGCCAGATAGCAACGATAGTTTTCGATCGTGAAAAGAAACCGGGAGTTGTCAAGGTTCTCAATTTCGTTGCGCAGAATATCAACCGGCACTTCGTCGATTACCTGTTCCATTTCGGCTGATGGGCCTGTTTTGTCGGTAGCAGCCAAATCGGCACCGATGGCGTAGGTACGCATTTTAAGGAAACTACCAAAAACCTGACTATCTTTAATGAAATCCTGCACCGAAGCCTGTATCGGTCTCCCGAAATGCAGTTGTATTTCGGTATTTGTCAGCCGCATTAATTCTCCGGGCAGCCTGATAGTGCGTAATAGCGGGTGAATTTTACCCAGCCGGTGAAACCATGCACTGTTGGCGCCGGGTATAAATACGGGTATTACCGTAAGACCCGATTTATGAATCAGCCTTACAATATTTTGCTGCCAGCTTCTGTCCATTGGGGCCCGTACACCCCGATAAAATGTCGAAACCTCGCCGGCAGGAAAAAAACCGATAGGGTGCCCCTGACTTAAATGACGGTGCATGGTTTTTAAGCCCTGAAAATTCGATTTTAACTTTTTACGGTTTTCGAAAGGATTGACTTCAATAATATTTGGCTTCAGGGGTTCAATTCTTCCGATAAGGAAATTTACGAGAAACTTGATGTCGGGGCGCTTGGCAGCCAACGTTTTAATCAGCGCCACACCATCCCACCCACCAAATGGATGGTTGCTCACCACAATAAATGCCCCGGTGGAAGGTATGTCGCTTAATTCCGGATTGTTTACAACAAGCTGATTGTTGTTGCATTGAAACATCGCATCGATAAATTCGTTGGTGCCTTTGCGATACATCATGTTGTAAAATTTATTGAGCTTGTTCAGACTGAGCAGATGCATCCCGGCACCGGTAATCAGTTTCCATAAAATACCTTTGCGCTTTATGGCACGCATGAGGTCGTCGCGGGTTACCAGTACTCGGGGTTTTAGCTCGTTTTCCATCACCAATATCAATCAATTCGACAATAAAAATAATATAATTGTTCGAATGAGCAATCTTTTCAGTCTGTTTTTTCTTCAGTAAGCGAAGTTTTCCCAAAACTTATAAGGAAGAAAATCACGGCAATTGCACTGCTGACGAAGAAAATAATTCCGGCTAAGGCCAAGGCATCCCGCAACGAATAAGCATCGGCAAAATAGCCTACAAACGGACCCAATATCGAAAATAAAATTCGGATAAGGAAATTACGAACCGACAATACAGTTGCTCTAATATCGGAGGCTGTAATGCGGTTGATATAATCTTTGAGAACCGGTGTGGCAATGCCTCTGATAATATAAAACAGTGCAATCAACAACAAAATAGCCCACCCATGAATGTAGGCCATTAATACATACGTACCGGGAATGGCAACGGCAATTGTAATAAGTGTAATTGTAGGACCGGCAAATTTTTCGAATTTATATGCGAGCAAAGTGGCTATTCCCACGAGCATATTCAATGTAAACCAGGCAATACCAATTTCGGCAGTACCCATGTGGAGTTCATTGGCCAGATAGGGTTGAAGAAACCAGGCCATGCTCAGGGTGGCCGAACCGATTATGGAACTGTAGAGGATGTTACGGCGTAATTCTTTATCGATAAACAAAGCGTGTTTTACTATCGAAAGAATGTGTTTCATACCGGCATTAATCATCGGCCTGGTACGTGCAGGCTCGTAAAGCATAAAAGATGCAGGTATCGCAATGGCTGCCACAACACTTTGCGCAATAAAGGGAGTCCTCAGACTAATTTCGGCAAGCAAACCACCAGCCAGAGCAGCAAATGTTTCTGCAAAATTACCAATCGAAATTACACGGCCTTCGAGTTTCATGTACTCGTTGCTACGCTTGTGTTCAACAAGCGTGTCGTAAAGTATGGCTGAATCGGCTCCGCTAATTAGGCTGATGCCAATACCCAGTGTAAATTCAGCGGCAAAAAATCCCCAGAATCCGGAAGTAAAGGAGTAGATAACATAACCGAGCGTTCCCAAAATACTACCCAGAATAATGGTTTTACGACGACCCCAGAAATCGGCAAGATACCCTGAGGGAATTTCCCAGGCAACAATACTTATCGAATACACAGCTTGTAGTGTGAGAACGTCACGCAAACTCAGCCCGTTTTCCTGGTAAAACAAAACAATAATGGGCATTACCAGCATAAACCACTTGGCTACCTTGATCAGGTATAGCATGTAAATGTTTTTGCTTGCTGTGCCCATAATGTATATTCAGGCAGCAAATGTAAGAATATTCAACTAAAATGACTTTAGGCCGGCCGGTTTTTAGGCCGCATTGCTAAATATTGTTGCTTAATATTCTGTCGCTTTTTTGTTGAAAATAAGATATCCGATATGAAACAAATAATACACCCTGCTGCCTTCTTTTTGATAGTAGTGAAGGCTTATTGAAGCAGGTCCAAGTGGGGTATTATACACCAATGTAGCCGCGGCCATAGGATAGAAATGTTTTAATGGTTCACTGTAATATGCTTTAAAAATTTGGTTGCCAACATCTTGCTTGAGAATTTTCTGATACGGGACAAACATATATCCTTCGAGTCTGAAATCGATGCGATCAGTGAATTTGTAAATGGTTTTCAGCCCTGCCGCCAAATACATATTAGCCCGGTAATCTTCAAGAAACAGAGTCCGGCTGTGGGGTGTAGGATAGAATCCCTGCGCGGCAATTACCGAAGAAGTATAGTTGTTCAATAAGTGGATGTTACTTATCGAGAGTTCGCCAAAAACACCTAGAGTAAAGCGCTTTCCCAGACTGAAGTAACTGTCGTTAATGGCATTGAAATGAAACCAGGCATGGCTTACTAAGGCAGTGTCGCTGGCCGATGAAGTGGAACCCGGTATATTTGTCTCGTTCCCGTAATTGTACGAAATGCCAATGTTGCGATAAGTGCCTTTATTGGGATAGAGTTTAAAATTCTGATTGTTCGATTCGAAGGCTGCAAAAAATCTCAGAAAATCTATATCGGTGATATCGGCGGTATCTGACTGTAGAAAGTTGTTCACCTGAAAATAATTGTCCGAAAGCATTCCTGTAATTAAACCTGCCATAAATTTTGTTTTGCGGTTCACAGGCATAATTATCTCTGCCCTGAGATTATAATCATGGTGAATCAGGTAAGGAGGTCGAAGATCGTCGAAAAAAGTTTTCGAACTGCTTTTGTAATAATCCCAACGGTTGAGTGTTCCCGAAAATTTAAGCGACAGAGGAAACTCCGACGGAAAATCAATACGAGACGATACATGTAGTGCCGAGTAGAGACGTCCGAAATATAAATTGCCATGAATCATCCATGCCGCTTTGCCAAGTATTTTATAGTTCACTCCTAAGAATGCCATATTCGAAAAACCTGATGAGATATTACCTCCCAGCTGAAGTTCATAACGATTACTCTTTTTAACCTTGAGATGCATGTCGAAGAATCCTGTCTCACTGTTATACACTGCACGGGGATGGGCTGATTCTATCTGATTGTCAAGCACCAGTCGGTAATATGCATCTTTGAACTGGTCGAGACTTAGCAGTTTTTTGTTTTGTTTAAGGCTGTTGTTTACATATTTTTGCTCAGCTTTATCGAGACCCTCTGTGATAATGTTATCAATTATCATTTCGGGTTGTTTTGCCTGAAACTGTTGCCTTCGTTCATTTACATCACGGAGTTGTGACCGGCGGCTGACATTCTTTTTTATGTCGGGAATGAGCGTTACAGTGTTGTCGTAACCCATTTTACTGAATTCTTTTAATCGGGGAAAATCGAGCAGTCCAACTTTCCCGAAAGTATTAACAATTGTTATCCCCAAGGAATCGGGCATCGTAAGCGACAGCTGCTCGTTCATAATCATGTTTTCGATCTGAAGCAGAATATCGTCCTCTCCCGGAACCTCGGTTTCGCTGGTAACCAAACTGCCAATAATATAATCGGGTGCAAAGTCGTGCTGCATTACATCGTATGGAAAGTTGTTTACAATGCCCCCATCAAATAGAAGCGTTCCATCAATCGAAATGGGTTTGAAGTAAAACGGAAAGGTCATCGATGCACGAACAGCCAGGCTGAGATCACCCTTGCTGAATACCACCGCACGATTCCCGTGAATATCGGTAGCCACACAACGATAGGGCACAAAAAGATTGTCGAAATTATAATTAGCACCACCGCCATACCTCGAATAGATTTCGAGTATTCCGATATCCATAGGTTGGTTGGCAACCAGATTGGTTGGTAATACCGGCACAAGCGACGAATCTTTAATGCTGAATTTGAGTCCGAACATCTCGGCATGTTCATCGTTCTTTTTGTAATAGTAGTAATGTTTTTCGGGAATTACACCCTTATACCAATTTTTAAACTCTTCGGCTTCGAGCATGGCTTCCATTTCGTCGGGACTATAGCCACAGGCATAAAGGGCTCCTATGATGGCTCCGATAGAGGTTCCTGCAATATAATCAATGGGGATATTATTTTCTTCGAGCGCCCTGATTACACCAATATGAGCCATTCCTTTGGCGCCACCGCCACTCAGCACCAAGCCAACTTTTTGGGCATTGATATTGAAAATGCCTGCTAACAGGATGAAAATCAGTAATATTGCCTTATTGAACTGCACTTTTAATTATTTAATACAGCAAAATTACTGAAAAAAAGGGTTGTTAATATTAAGTTTTTACTAATTTTTACCAATAGTAGCAAAAACTTTTTGTGCTACGATAATATGTTTTATTTACGCATTGCTTCGTCGATGGCAACAAAGCCTGCTTCGCTGAATACTTCCGAAATTGTGGGGTGGGCATGTACGGTGCGGGCCACATCAAAAACGCTTGCTTCCATTTCGATAAATGCGGCAGCTTCGGCAATCATATCCGTTGCGTTTTCGGCAATTATTTGAACACCAAGTACTTCTCCGTATTTTATTTCCGAAAGTATGCGTACTACGCCCTCGCTCTCGCCTTTTATTAAAGCCTTTGCATTGGCTGACAGCGGGAATGAACTCAGGCGGTATTCGATGCCTGCATTGTTAAGGTCCTGCTCGGTTTTGCCAATCTGAGCTACTTCCGGCAGCGTGTAAATATTCATCGGGTAACGGTCGTGACGCATTTCGCCTTTCAGTCCCGAAATATGGTTCACGGCAAACAACCCCTGAGCCGATGCAGCGTGAGCCAGGTAGCTTTTCCCATTTACATCGCCCACAGCATAAATGCCTTTTACATTGGTTTCGAGGTGTTCGTCAACAGCAATAAACCCTTTTTCGTCTAGTTCCAGCCCAATGATGTTTTCAGGCACAATGGCGATACGCATATTGGCATTTAAACGCAGAATATTTTTGTCGATTTTCTTTTCGGAGTTTATAATCACCCCCTGATTCCGCAAGGTCTTCAGCAGGTATTGATTGATGAAATCATCTGCTCCGGGAACCAGTGGATTAGCATGGGTATTGAGATACACTTTTACACCCGTCATGTTCAGCATCTGAGCTATTTCGACGGCTACCGGACCATTGCCTTCGACAACAATTTCGGATGGGAGATTTTCCATTTTATACAGTGCCCTGATTCCCATGGTATTTTCCGATTCGCTGGGCGCCGGAAGTGAACCGGTAGCAATAATAATGTTATCTGCCTCAAGCAGCCGGTTGTTGATGCTAACTGTGTTTTTGCCGGTTATTACGACTTCGCCCTGCTCGAATTCGACTCCGTTTTTGTGAAGTAAAAACTCGATTCCCGATCGCAGGCTTGCCGCGTTGCTGTTGGCTCTGCTTACTGCTTTGCTCCAGTTAAAGGCAATTTCGGACGGTTTTATTCCTTCGATTCCAAAATCAGCAAGTTCGTTAACTTTACTGTAAAGTCTTACACTTTCGAGCAAAGATTTTGCCGGAATACAACCCCAGTTGATGCACATACCTCCCAGTTTTTCACGATCGGCAAGTAATACTTTCATTCCGAGCTGACCAGCCCTGATTGCGGCTATATAACCGGCAGGACCTGCACCAATAATTATTATATTGTATTTCATAAGTTCTTAAAATTAAATGTTATATGATTATTAACATGAAGTAATTCTTTACATTTATATGAATTTTGTTGTTCGATGCCTCGCATATTTTTCTAACGTTTTTTGTTACAACATCATTCGTACCGGTTCGTTCAGGAAGGCTATTACTTCGTTCAAAAAACGGGTAACCTCGCCGCCGTCAACTATCCGGTGGTCAACCGACATCGAAAGGGGCATGATATGCTGTTTTACCACTTCGTTGCCTTTGAAACCGGGTTGCTCAAACATTTTTCCAATACCCAGAATGGCTGCCTGGGGATAGTTAATCACAGGAACGGCATATTTACCTCCGATTGAGCCAAAGCTGGTAATGGTAAATGTTCCATCTTTCATGTCGTTGAGACTGAGAGCCCTGTTCCGTGCTTTCTCCGATATGGTGTTCAGTTCGGCGGCAATTTCGCCGATACTTTTTCGGTCGGCATGTTTGATTACCGGTACGACCAGTCCATCGGGCGTATCAACAGCTATTCCGATATTATAGAACTTCTTGTAAATAATTTTTCCGTTTTCGAAGTCCATTTCGGCATTCAGTGCTTTAAATTTCTTAAGCCCAAGTGCCACCGCTTTTATTACGAACGGGAGATAGCTCAGCTTGATTCCCTGCGCAGCAAGTGATTCCTTTAATTTTTCGCGAACGCGTATCAGTTCTCCCACTTCGGCATCGTCGAAAACGCTCATGTGCGCCGCGTTGTGTTTCGAATTAATCATGTTTCGGGCAATGGTCTTACGCAGCTGACTCATGTTTTCGATTTCAACAGGCATGTCATCAACTGCAGGTGCCTGAGTCTGAGCATTTGAGTACTGATGCCGGTGTTTTTCGATGTCTTCCTTCATCACACGGCCACCGGGCCCACTGCCTTTTACAGCGTTGATGTCAACATTAAGTTCTTTGGCTAATGCCCGGGCTACCGGGGTGGCAATTGCCTTTGCGCGGACTGGTTTATCTGTACTTTCATTACTGTTCATTGCTTCGTCGCTGGCAGGAAGGAAAGCATTATTACCTGCTATTTCGAGTGTACCTACCACACCGGCGCCTTCTTCGGCAACAGCTTCAATTTCGGAATTGATAGCGTTTACTTCTTCGCGGGCGGCTTCGCCTTCGATACCGGCAATTTCGATTTCGACCAGGGGGTCACCAACATGTATGGTTTCGCCTTCACGGCCAAACACGGCTGCAATCACTCCGGCACGCGGAGAGGGTATGTCGGTAACTACTTTATCGGTTTCCATTTTTACCAGCGGTTGGGCACTTTCGATGCGTTGGCCTTTTTGCACATACCATTCGAGTATGGTGCCTTCGTCGAGCCCTTCGCCTATATCGGGAAATTTAAATATATATCTCATGACAATGTGTTTAGAATTTAACGGTTCTGATAATTTCGTACAGAATTTTCTCAGGGCTCATCAGGTAGTGATGTTCGCCACGTGGCAGGGGAACAATGGTGTCGAAGCCGGTTACCCTTTTGGGCGGGGCTTCCAGATGCAGGAAGGCTTCTTCCATGGCAATGGCTGAAATTTCAGCTGAAACACCAAACGACCGTGTGGCTTCGGTAACCGTAATCACACGACCGGTTTTCCGCACGCTTTGCGCAATGGTTTCTTTGTCGATAGGGTAAATCGAGCGCAAGTCAATTATTTCGACCGAGATATTTTCTTTTTTGGCAAGTGCGGCAGCTTTTTGTACTTCGCGGATCATGGCCCCGTAGGCAACAACGGTAATATCGCTTCCCTGAGTGAGTACCTTGGCCTTACCCATGGGAATGCTGTATTTTTCTTCAGGAACTTCCTGTTTTATGGCACGATAGATTCGCTTGGGTTCCATAAAAATCACAGGATCTTCCGATTCGATGGCTGCAATAAGCATACCCTTGGCATCGTATGGCGTCGAGGGTATCAGTACTTTTAATCCCGGTATATGTCCCCAGACAGCTTCAAGGCTTTCGGAGTGGTGCTCCAGTGCATTGATACCGCCACCATAAGGCATTCTTATTACGATTGGCATTTTAAATTTTCCCCGGCTGCGGTTGTGCATACGGGCCACATGGCTGACTATCTGATTAAAAGCGGGATATGCAAACCCGGAAAACTGCATTTCGACAACAGGTTTCAATCCGGCAGCGGCCATACCCACAGCAGTTCCAGCCAGTCCCGATTCAGCCAGTGGAGAATCGAATACACGCTGGGCGCCATGTTTTGCCTGCAATCCTTCGGTTACACGAAAAACGCCGCCTTCAACACCCACATCTTCGCCATACACAATAACGCGGTCATCATGCGTCAGCATGATATCGAGGGCATCGTTTACCGCGTTTACCATATTCATTATCTTATTCATTGTTTTGCCTCCTTCCATTTTAAAAACCGTTCGTGTTCAGTCTGTTGCTGCTTCAAGTCGTCCGGCATATCAACATACATAAACCGGAATGCATCCTCTAGCGGATAGGCCGGGTAGTTTTCGGCCTCGATAAACTGACGGTCGGTTTCTTTCTTATATTCATCAATCAGTTGAGCTTCCATTTCGTGATTATACACACCCCTGGTCTCCAGATAAGCCTTCAGTCGCTTCAGCGGGTCGGTGCAATCCCATTGTTCTTCCTCTTCTTTTGTCCGGTATTTTGTGGGATCGTCCGAAGTGGTGTGGGCTCCCTTACGGTAAGTTACAGCCTCGATGAGAACAGGGCCTTTACCTTCCTGAATGTGCGCCACACTGCGTTTCACCGCTTCATACATTGCGAAAAAGTCGTTTCCGTCAACCTGAATTCCGGCGATGCCGTAAGCCATGGCTTTTATAGCAATACCCTCAGAGGCGGTTTGCATCCTGAATGGGGTGCTGATGCCATACTGATTGTTTTGTACGATAAATATAACCGGGGCCTTCCAAACGCCGGCAAAGTTCAGTGCTTCATGAAAATCGCCTTCCGAAGTACCTCCGTCGCCAACAAAAGTGTACACAATCTCGTCTTTCCGGCGGTAATTAATTTCGTAGCCAATTCCAGCGGCGTGCAGCAACTGAGATGCAATGGGCACCGACATGGGAAGCATGTGGTTCGACTTTTCGAAACGTGAGCCGTCTTCGTAACCCATAAAATATAAGAATAGTTCTTTGAGCGTAGCACCTTTGGCGAGATAGAGTCCCATTTCGCGAAAAGCAGGAACAACCCAGTCGTCGTGACGTATTTGCTGGGCAACGGCTCCGGCAATGGCTTCCTGTCCGTAGTTGGGAGGGTAGGTGTAAATGCGCCCCTGTCGCTGATACGAAACAACCATGAGGTCGGCTGTGCGGGCAAAAAGCATGTCTTTGTAGGCTTTCAGTACCTGTGCATCACTCAGATCGGGAAAATATTTTTTGTTGATGATTTTCCCATCGTTGTCCATCACCTGAAAGCGCTTCTTTTTGGTGGGATGGTATTCTGTAAACATAGTAATTAGGTCAAATTATTGTTAAACTATTTCAATAACAGATGTATGCTTGTTTTGTTTAATTATGCCTGATTGTGTCCGAAATTATCTATTTCATCGGTATTTTATTTTAATTTGTAAAAGTTGTTAAATAAATAAAAAATACTTATATTGTGCAACATGTAATCTTAATAATGTATTTCATGTTCAATTTGTATCACAATATGTAAAATTAAAACAAAAAATTATGAAAAAGATTTTAAGCCTGTGTCTTGGGTTGTTAATTGCAGCAGGTGTTTCACTTGCACAGGAAACCATGTTTATTTACACGAAAGATGGTAATGTAACCAAAATTGCAGTGAGCAGTATCGAGAAAATCACTTTTTCCGGTGATAATTCGCTTCCTGTTACCAACACGGTAACCGATGCCGATGGAAATGTGTATCGTACGCTTACTATTGGTCATCAGGTATGGCTTGCCGAAAACCTGAAAACAACCAAGTATAACGACGGAACACCCATTGCCTTGATTACCGACTACGAAGCCTGGGGTAAACAGACTACCGGGTCATATTGCTGGTACATGAACAACAGCGATAACAAGAATGTTTATGGTGGGCTGTATAACTGGCATGCTGTGAATACCGGAAAACTATGTCCAAAAGGCTGGCACGTTCCTGTAGCTCAGGAATTCGCAGCACTTGTGGGTGCGGTAAACAGCGATGGTTCTGCATTAAAGGAGTCGGGGACAGCCCACTGGAAAGACAATCCTGAAAAAGTTTCCAATTCAACCGGCTTTACTGCTTTGCCCGCCGGGCGTCGCGAAGACAAAAGCTTTGCCGGATCAGAAACTTCGGCTTTTTTCTGGACGTCGAATCCCAATGGAGAGAACGAAGCGTTTTATTATACTATGTGGAATACTTCCAGTCTGTTTATTAAATATGCATCAAAGAAAACTATGGGCTATTCGGTGCGGTGTGTACGTGACTAATAATTATAAATGCTCCGGCCCAAAACTCAATGGAAGTAAGTCGTTGGCGTTGTTCCACTGTAAATTGTGATTCAATCCATGAAGTATTAGTTTAAATGCTTTTTTATTTCGGTCGGTGGTTTCGCAAATTACCTGCCGGCATGCTCCACAGGGTGGAACAGGTACTTTTTGTACATTGCCATCAGCATCGAGGGCAGTAATCACCAATGCGGTAATTGCCAGATCGGGGTGCACCGATTTACAGTAGTACAGCACATTGCGCTCGGCACACATCCCCGAAGGATACGCAGCATTTTCCTGATTTGCGGCAGCTATTATTTCGCCATTTTCGAGTAAGGCAGCAGCGCCTACCCGAAATCCCGAATAAGGAGCATAAGCTTTAGTAGCTGCATCAATGGCTTTACGAACGGTTTCCTGTTCAGCAGCAGTCAGTTCGGTATTGCTGCATTCGAAATAATTTATTGCAATCTGTTGTTGCTTCATCTTATCCAATCTATTGTTGCAAAGATAGTTATTTTTGGTCAGCAAAAACTGAATCTGCTGCATTTAGCCGGTCAATTACATATAAATTTGCAGAGGTTTATAGTTTGAATTTGGCATCCCCGATAAAAAAGTGTTAGTTTTACCGCATTAATTTCTTGACTATGTTTGAAGCATTACAGGCAATGGATAAAGTCCGGCTTGATTTTACCGGTGGCGGCTTGTTGATTTTAAATATTACCATTGCAATTATCATGTTCGGTGTTGCACTCGAAATAAAACCGGCACATTTCAGGGAACTTTTGCGCAAACCAAGACCTGTGGTTGTGGGTTTTTTGTCGCAGTTTGTTTTACTCCCTGCGCTTACATTTTTACTGGTGATGGCATTCTGGAACAATATTACCGTGGGAGTGGCCATGGGAATGATTTTGGTAGCAGCATGCCCCGGTGGCAATGTCTCTAATTTTTTTTCGACTTTTTCAAAAGGAAATGCAGCCCTTTCGGTGTCGCTAACCGCCATAGCAACCATGGTAGCTATTGTATTGACTCCGCTGAATTTTGCCATTTATGGAAAGCTGTATCAGATTGCCGGGCCGCACAATAGCAATGAACTATTGCGACAGATCAGCATCGAGCCTTGGCAGATGTTTAAAACTGTTCTGATATTACTGGGCATTCCCATTGTTGCCGGAATGCTGTTCAATCATTATTTACCTAAAATCACCGATAAAATTAAAAAACCGATTCGTATATTCAGCATTATTTTCTTCATGGGTATGGTTGTCATGCTTTTTGTGAGCAACTACGACTACTTTTTGAAATATATTTCGTGGATTTTACTCATAGTGTTTTTGCACAACCTGATAGCACTTGTTTCGGGGTACTATTTTTCCAGAATTACACGATTAAGCGAACAAAACAGCCGCACCATTGCCATCGAAACCGGCATTCAGAACAGTGGTCTGGGTCTTGTCCTGATTTTTAATCCCAATATTTTTTCTCCCGATTTGCCCTTGGGCGGTATGATGATTGTGGTGGCATGGTGGGGAATCTGGCATATTATTTCAACCCGTTGTGCATTTGAAAAATAAATAAAAAAAGTTGTTCATTGAATTATAAAAATTCTTATATTTAACTGAATAACAAACACTTAAATATATGAACAACTTTATTCAAAACTACAAAATAATCTTGAAACATTTGCAAG
>JAKQPY010000135.1:0-3614 GCA_029564465.1 Bacteroidota bacterium
ATCGTAGAGCGCAAAAATATTGTCGATATGCAGCTTTTCGGCTTTCCAGTCGGTAGTTCCCAGTTCCTGTGTTCCTTTAAACAGCATGTGTTCCTGATAGTGCGCCATGCCGGTTGCACCTTTCGGGTCATCCTTACCACCGGCCCGAACAACAACTCCCCCAAAAACCTGCGGTGCATTATGGTCTTCGTTTAAAATAACCGTAAGTCCGTTTTTAAGCTGATATACTTCAACTTCAACGGGTTTGTAGTCGATTTTCTGCGCAACAGCCATTGCGGTAATGGCAATAAACAGCAATAGTAAGTGTAGTTTTTTCATATCAGGTTTTATATAATTTTTGTTACAACGTGCAGCTTTTTCAATTAGTTACAAATATGCATAAAAAACTGAAAACTTATTGCCTCTTTAAGTTATTCTCAATATTCAAGGGAAAACATACCATCATGATTTTATACTTTATGTTTTTTCCTTTCAATAAACATTTTCCCAATTTCTCACATAAAATGCAATATTTTTCAAATTATTTTACAAATATCATGCACTTTGTTAATAATTAATTTTGCTTTTTAAAGTCATTTTAATTATATTTGTACATTAACTTAATTCTATTGCCATGAGACTATTTTTTCTGGGGTTATTAAGTGTTTACAGTAATTGGATGATTTCGCAAAACATTGAATTTGCCGGAAATATCGAAACCAATACATATTGGGATTATGATACAGTTTGGTTAACTGGGAATGTAGTCATTTTTGAAAACAGTGTTCTTGGTATTGCTCCTGGTACAAATATCGTTTCAAAAGGGTATTACAGATTCGATGCTTTTGGTAGTATTGTAGCACTTGGAAATCTTACTGACAGTATAGTATTCACAGTAGAAGACCCAACAAATTTCTCAGACACATCGTTATATGAGGAAGGTGGGTGGGATGGAATACACTTTTTTCCTTCAAATTTAAATGACTCCTCCGAATTCTCATATTGCCGATTTAGTTACGGGAAAGCCGTTTCGCCAAATAATCAAAAAGGGGGGATGTTTCTAATCAGTAACAGAAACAATGTTTCGTTTAGCAATTGTAGTTTCATAAACAACCTATGCCTCGAATCAGGTGGAGCATTATATTCAAACAGTTCAAATAACATATTTAACAGTCTTTTTCTGTTAAATAGAAGTTATTCTTATGGTGGGGGAGTAAACTTTTGTGCCTCCAACATTGAACCGATAGTTAGTGGCTGCAGTTTTATAAAAAACATTGCTTTCCGCTATGAGATTGATGGTGTTAATGCTTGGGTTTTTGGACATGGCTCCGGCATATATATTAGCACGAGTAACAGCCCGTTATATATGCCAAAGATTGTAAACAATCTATTTTGGGCAAATATGCAGAACCCAATCTACGAATCATGCTACAATATTTTAATAGCTAACAATCTGATCATTAACAATCTTGAAGGCTACCTGAATGGAATATCTATTGGCAATCAAAAGATAATTAATAATACATTTAGTGGTAATTATGGGGAGAGTGTATACTGTGCCAACCCGCAATTAAAATTTTACAATAATATAATAACAAATTGCATTGGAAGTTGGAGTACATATTCCGGTGACGCTACAAATTCTTTTGTAGGCATTGCAGATGTAGAGTACTGCAATATACAAGCGGGTAATTATTGCCAAAACCTTGGCGTAATTAGCGAAGATTCAGACTTTATAAACCCAATACCAACCCCTGACTATAATGTTTGGGGTAATTATCTTCATCAACTTGAGACTTCCGAAATGCCTATCTTTTCATTTGAGATGCAGGATTTTGATTTCTCTCTGAAGGATGAGTCCCCTTGTGTAAATAGTGGCATCCCAAATATTGTAGGATTATTGCTACCGGAAACTGACTATAACGGACAGCCCCGTGTGTTTGGGAATAGAATAGACATGGGAGCTATCGAAAACCAACATGTGATTTCGTATATTCCAAGTGCACTGGCAGCGAAATATAGTGTCTTCCCTAATCCTTGTACCAATCAGATTTTTATTGCAGGAGTTAAAACGGACATACCGGTCGAGATTTTCAATGTAACCGGGAGTTCCGTTCTTTTTACAGAATACACCTCGCAGGGGATTGACCTTAGTACGCTGGAGCCGGGTTTTTACACCCTTAGGTTTACAAGCAATAAAAAAACACAATCGATTAAGTTTGTAAAAAATTGATGTAATAATTTCATGTAAGCAAGCCCGCTTATGCGGGTTTTCTTTTTTTAATACATGCATACAATTTTACAAGCACCAACAAATTGACCAACAGAAAAGTGTAATATTGCAACCGGCTCATCTTAAGAACAATTATTATGAGGAAACTACGTATCGAAGAAATGGGCAGGCTCGATGCCGACACCTACAAACAGGTAAACAAACGACCGCTGGTGGTGGTGCTCGACAATATCCGCAGCCATCACAATGTGGGGGCTGTTTTTCGCACTGCCGATGCCTTCCGGCTCGAAAAGATTTTTTTGTGCGGTATTACCGGCACCCCACCCCACCGCGATATTCACAAAACAGCCCTGGGAGCAACCGAATCGGTTGACTGGGAATATTCGGAAAGTTGCCATGCCGTTATCGAAAAACTCAAACTTGATAATTACCGGATTCTGGCACTCGAACAGGCCGAGGGCAGTACAATGCTGAACAATTTTAGTCCCGAATCCGAAAATAAATACGCTCTTGTGATCGGTCACGAAGTGCGTGGTGTGCAACAGGAGGTAATCGACCTGTGCGATACCTGCCTCGAAATACCCCAGTTCGGCACCAAGCATTCGCTCAATGTGAGTGTAAGTGCCGGCATTGCCATGTATTACTTGTCGAACTTAATGCCACTCAAATGAAGGAACAATGGAACGAACGATATTCGGGCGAAGCGTATGTGTACGGACAGGAACCCAACACATGGTTGAAAGAACAACTGCTTGCCATGCAAGCCTGCCGGATTCTGTTACCTGCCGATGGCGAAGGGCGCAATGCGGTATTTGCTGCCGGTCTGGGCTTCGATGTAACTGCATTCGACTTCAGTGAGACTGCCCGTATAAAGGCCCTTGAACTGGCGCAACACCGTGAAGTAAAAATACGCTACGACATAGCCGCTTTCGAAGAAGCCGGCAGCCTGTATCTTCCGGCATCGTTCGACGCTATTGCCCTGATTTATGCCCACATGCACAGCAGTGTAAGGCGTAGTTACCACCAGAAACTTCTCGACTTACTTAAACCCGGTGGTATTTTGCTGTTGGAAGCCTTCAGTCTGGAGCAACTACCACTCACTTCGGGTGGTCCAAAAAACACGGAGTTGCTCTACCGTGTCGAAGATATACGTGAAGACTTTGCCAGTCTGAGTAAATGTCAGGTAATTCGCGAAACCATAAGCTTAGACGAAGGTACATTGCATCAGGGAATTGCCCATGTGATTAGGGTGATTGGGCGGAAGTAAATAGTCAATCCTTAACAATTCAAAATTAGGAAATCTTTTTTCTTGAATAGCGAAAAAATTTGAGGTAAAAAACTGAGCCAAAGAATCGCTTCTTTGATTTTTCGAAGCAATCCTTTAAAATTGAACCCTGCGGCA
>JAKQPY010000139.1:0-4898 GCA_029564465.1 Bacteroidota bacterium
ACTGCGTAGCAAAAGCCAGACTGTCTTCTTTCGAAAAGTAATCGGGAATGGCTTTCTCAACCTGTTCAAGCATGAGTTGATTGTTATCGACACGGGCCACAATGTTCAAATCGGGTTTATCACCCGTGCGGCACGAACTGACAATCAGCAATAAGAGAGAACAATACAGAGGGATATTACGCGGTCGTAAATTCATAAAATGGCCTTGGTTGCTATTGTTTTGAAGCAACTTTACGTAAAACATCCTCGTGTACAACAATATTGTATCTCGACCTAAGTTTTTTTATCCATTCCGATTCAAGGTAATTCTGATAATCGGCAGTAATCACGCCGCGGGCTTCATCAAGGGTTTTTGGAGTTGGTGCAATCACGGCAACCACAGCAACATTCCAGTCGCCGGAATTGAAGCGGGCCTTTGTTCCCGGCTCAGTACCCAGCATACTATTATCGATGAGTTTCTGCGCATCGGCGTTTTGTGCTTTCAGGAATTTACCATGCATACCGATAACCACTGCAGCACTGTCTTTTTTGTTCAATTTCTGAAGTATGGCTTCATCCGACATCCCTTTATCAAGCATTTTGTTAAGGGCTTTCATGTTTTTCTCGCTATTGCAGATATATTGTTTCACTTCGTAACGGGTGTCCCACATATAATTCTGTTTGTTTTTATTGTGGAAATCCTGTAAACCCAGGGTATCGGAAACTGCTTTACTCCAAACCATCTGGTCGGTAAGTTCAAACAACAAAATACCGTCGTGATATTCCTGCATTAAATACTTGAACGGGGGATATTTCATTTCGAGACGCGATTGCTCATAGTCAACAATAGCTTTATCAACAAAGCCGTTGAACGAGTTATCGACGAAAACCTGTATGGGCTGCTGAGGCTGTTTACGGTTCATTCTTTCGAGGTATTCGGCAAAATCTTTCTGAGTAAGGCTTACTTCGCCAAATTCACAAATCTTGCCCTGCAATTTCATGGCGTCGGTTGCATCCCAGGTGCCATAGAATATTGAGTCGGTAACAATTTTATAGAATGCCGACAAGGCTTTAACATCATATTTAAAATTGTATTCTTTTTTCAGGCGCTCGATAACCACACTACGGCTGCGTGATGCTCTGGCAGAATTTGATATTTTCGATTTTATTTCGCCCTTGGCTTCGTCGAAAGACTTAATTTCCTGTTTTTCGAGAAGTTTAATAATATGCCATCCATAGCTGGTTTTTAACGGTTCCGATACATCACCTACATTTTCGATAGAAAAGACAGCATCTTCAAAAATCCGGATCATTTTGCCACCTACATCAATCCATCCCAGGTTACCGCCATTGGCTGCCGTTTGTCGGTCTTCGCTGTATTCTTTAGCCAATTCGGCAAAGTCTTCACCTTTTTTAATGCGAGTCTGTATTTCGGCTACCCGGGCTTCGGCAGCAGCAATGTCTTCGGGTGTTGCTTCGCGGGGAACAGTCACCATGATATGGGCAACTTTATATCTTCCTTTTGCAGGACGTTTGGCTTCAACCTTAAGGATATGGTAACCAAAACGCGTTCTGAAAGGCTGTGAGAACTTACCAACTTCGGTATTATACATCTGGGTTTCGAATTCGTAAACCAGACCGAACACAGTACGCCAACCCAACTCACCGGCGTTGTGTTTTACCGATTCGTCTTCGCTGTACTGATTGGCCAGTTGTTTAAAATCTTCACCCTTTTTTAGTTTCTCATACACTGAATTGATTTTTTTCCAGGCAGCCAGTGTATCAGCCGGCAAAGCATTCGGATCAAGCTTTATAAGGATATGGCTGACCTTCACGTCCTGTTTCATGCGGTTGTATGCTTCGGCAATCAATTCCTCCTCCACCGATTTGTCGGTGAGATAAGGCTGAGCCAGCTGTTGCCGGTAGCCATTCAATTCGGTCACAAAGCTCTTGGTCGTGTCTAAGCCCAATTTTTCGGCTTCAATTACCTTGAGTTTGAAATTAATAAACAAATCCATGTAATCCATCATGGCATCAAAAGTCATTGAGTTTGCATCGTTATTGTTCTTCTGGTAGATGTGTAAAAACTCGTTCACATCAACTTTTCTGTCGCCGATTTCAAGAAGAATATCGCTTTGGGCAAACGATGGCAGGAAATAGAGTGCCAATACAATCGAAAAAAAGTACTTTTTCATAATCTATCTTTGTTTTTAATTTTCACGTGTATAATTCGGAGCTTCGCGGGTAATGGTAATATCGTGGGGATGTCCTTCGATAATACCGGAATGGGTAACCCTGATAAAACGGGTGTTGCGGTGCATTTCGTCGATATTGGCGGCGCCACAATAGCCCATTCCCGAGCGCAATCCACCAATTAACTGATAAACGACTTCGGCAAGGGTTCCTTTAAAAGGAACGCGGCCTGAAATGCCTTCGGGCACCAGTTTTTTGATATCGTCTTCCATATCCTGGAAATAGCGGTCTTTCGATCCGAGTTGCATGGCTTCGATTGAACCCATACCACGATACGACTTGTATTTGCGGCCATTGTAAATAATAGTTTCACCCGGTGATTCGTCGGTACCGGCAAAAAGGCCACCGGCCATGATGCTGTTTGCACCGGCAGCGATAGCTTTAACAATGTCGCCCGAAAAACGGATGCCGCCATCAGCAATTAAAGGAACACCTGTTCCTTTAAGGGCAGCCGCTACATCAAAAATAGCAGAAACCTGTGGCACTCCAACCCCTGCAATTACGCGGGTGGTACAGATTGAGCCCGGTCCAATACCTACTTTTACTGCATCAGCGCCATGTTTTACCAAATCGGCAGCAGCTTCCCCTGTTGCAATATTCCCAACCACGAGGTCGATATGCGGATAGCGTTTGCGTGCCAGTTTCAAAATTTCGATAACACCTTTGGTATGTCCGTGGGCCGTGTCGATAACCAGGGCATCAACATTGCTGTTTACGAGGGCATCCATCCTGTCGACGGTATTCGCGGCAATTCCGACAGCAGCAGCCACCCTCAGGCGACCCTGCTCATCCTTGCACGAAATAGGACTGGCAGCAGCTTTGGTGATATCCTTATAGGTTATCAGTCCAATCAGCCTGAAATCCTTGTCAACCACCGGAAGCTTTTCGATACGGTATTTCTGCAATATTTCTTTTGCCTCTTCGAGGTTGATATTCTGGTTGGTTGTAATCAGGTTTTCGGAAGTCATTACCTCACGTACCGGGCGTTGCATATTATTCTGAAAACGCAAATCCCTGTTGGTAACAATACCTTTGAGGATGCCGTTGTGGTCGACCACCGGAATACCACCGATATGAAATTCGCGCATCAGGCTGAGTGCATCGCCTACAGTCGCTTTCTCGTTGATGGTTGTCGGGTTCAGTATCATGGCATTCTCGGCACGTTTTACGGCTTTCACCTGACGGGCCTGTTCTTCGATACTCATATTCTTATGGATAACCCCAATACCACCCTCACGGGCTATGGCTATGGCCATCTGGTATTCGGTTACGGTATCCATTGCAGCCGTAACTATAGGCGTATTCACCCTGATATTCCTCGAAAAGTTCGACTGAAGGTCTACCATATAAGGCAGGACTTCGCTGTAAGCCGGTATCAGCAACAAATCATCGAAAGTCAGTCCTTCAGCAACAATTTTATCATTCGAAAATGGCATAACGCTTGGTGTTTTAAAAATTTTACGAAATTACAAAAATTTGTTGTTTCAGCATATTTTAGATGCTATTTTTGTTAAATTAACGCGATGGGCAAATACAGGAACATACTAACCCAATATTGGGGCTATAATCGTTTCAGGCCACTGCAGGAGGAAATCATTGAATCGGTGGCTGCCGGCAACGACACACTGGGATTGCTGCCCACCGGCGGAGGCAAGTCGATAATTTTCCAGGTGTATTCGTTATCGGTCGAAGGATTGTGCCTTGTGATAACCCCATTGATAGCCCTGATGAAAGATCAGGTTGAAAACCTAAAAAAACGCAATATTAGAGCTGCTGCAATATATTCAGGAATGAGCCGCGATGAAATTGACTTCACATTTACAAACGTTATCAACGGCAACTACAAATTTTTGTACATATCGCCTGAGCGCTTGCAAACACAATCGTTTATCGACCGTATTCCGTATTTGAAAGTTAACCTGATTTGTGTTGACGAAGCCCATTGCATATCGCAGTGGGGGTACGACTTCAGACCTTCGTATCTCGAAATTGCCCGCATCCGCAACCATTTCGAAGGCGTACCGGTGCTGGCACTTACAGCCACAGCCACTCAGGAAGTAGTTCACGACATTCAGAAACAGCTGCTGTTTAAAAAAGAGAACCTATTTCAACAGAGTTTTGAGCGCAAAAACCTGACTTACACTGTTATTCAAACCGAGAACAAGCTAAAACACCTTTTCAGGATTTCGACAACTACCGAGGGAACCGGAATTGTGTATGTAAGAAACCGAAAAAGCACCAAAGAAATTGCCCTATTACTGCAGCAGTACAACATACAGGCCGATTACTACCATGCAGGTCTCAGCACAGAAATAAGGAGCCAGAAACAGGATGATTGGCAGCGGAACAAAATTCGTATTATGGTGTGCACCAATGCTTTTGGCATGGGCATCGACAAACCCGATGTGCGGTTTGTGATTCACATGGATTTGCCTGAATCGCCTGAAGCTTATTTTCAGGAAGCGGGACGCGCCGGCCGTGATGGGAAAGATTCGGTTTCGTATCTGCTATATAGCCCTGCCGACGAAACAAGCACAAAACAACGTATCAGCCGTTCGTTTCCCGAAATTGAAGCCATAACCCGGGTTTACGAAGCCATGTGCAATTACTTTGATTTACCGCTTGGAGCCGGAAAAAACATGACATTTGACTTCGACATGTTCGAT
>JAKQPY010000148.1:0-2130 GCA_029564465.1 Bacteroidota bacterium
GGGCACTCAAGTTTAAGCACCAACCGTTGTTACTAATTCTGTTACACAGAAGGGAGTACGAACATGAAAATTTAATCTCTTAAACTTGATTTTTAATTAACTGAATTTTAAACGTTTACAAAATTATATACACATGAAAAAGTTAACTGTAATTCTGGTTGTGCTGATGTCAAGTATCAGTTTGAGCAATGCGCAAACCCAGCAGACA
Source organism: Bacteroidota bacterium (assembly GCA_029564465.1). Lineage (GTDB taxonomy): Bacteria > Bacteroidota > Bacteroidia > Bacteroidales > ML635J-15 > JAGOEF01. The sequence continues at coordinate 209 of JAKQPY010000148.1, forward strand.
TCGAGAAAAGAAATCGGTTCTCATTTGTTCATTCCATTTTCAGTCGAATCGATTGCACTCTATTTCGATTGCAAATTTGCGCTGACCGAAAAAACCTGGCTGCGACTGAATTTGGACAATGTGAAAGTAAATTACTCCGAACGTAACTATACCTATAATGGAGAGTATCCTTATTCAAACATTTCGTTTTCTGCCGGAGTGATGGCAGGGCTTGAATTCAGGGTTCCGCTGGGTGAAAAATTCTGCGTGTATCATGGCCCCAATATCGGGTATACCACGATGAACCAATGGACAAAAACTGAGAATCCTGCGATTCCTGCCGATTTAAGAAGCAATCGTTACGAATTAATCAAACCCTTTGTTTCATATGCACTGGGGTTGAGATATAAATTGAATACCAGATTTTCGCTGGGTGCCGAAATAATGCCCTCGGTGTATTTTAGCCACGAAGTATTTCACAATTTTTATAATAACGGATACGATGCAATCGAAGACAAATTTGGATTTAACTATTCCGATCAGGTGGGAAAAATAGTATTCACCATTTCGTTGTAACGATTGTATTTTATTTCAGACAAAAGCCTTCTAAAGTCGGGCTGATAGTGTATTTTTAAAAATCTGAAATCTATTTCGTCAACGCCTTGTAGGTCTGATAATCGGCCAGATTCCACGAAAGCCATCCGCGTTTTTCGTATTTTTCGATAAACTCGGACTTCTTTTCGTCAATGCGATCGCGGTAGGTATAAATGTCCATGTACTTTTCATCCTCCACATCGAATGGCATGTTCAGGTTCTGTACTTCGTGAATACGCTCAAGTTCTTCGATATCCTTGTCAAGCACAGGTAAAGCGTTGCTGCTCATACGGGCCAGAAAATTGTAGTGTACAAACGACTGCTTGTAATGTGCAAAATTGTATCGGGCAATAAAATTATCCCAGTTCACAAACACCGAAAGAAGCAATACCGTAAACAGCGCCAGCGAATTGGTGCGAATCAGCCAGAATCCCGATTTTTGGCGGTATATTTTTATTACTACCGTTATAAGACCAAAAAATACCAGCAGCAGGAAGAACAATACGGCAATGCGCTTATAGGCAAGGGCAAAATAATAGATATACCACATGTTCCTGATAACCACCGAAACAGCCATTACTGCATTTTGAGCCAACCACAGTGCAGCCAGCCTTTTGAGCCATGCATTCTTTTTGTAGAAGTTCAGGTTGCCCCTGAAGTAGAATATCACAATAACCATCGAAATAAGTATCGAAAACACAAGAATCCAGGTGCAGGAATGTACAAACTGCTTCAGGTAATCGCCGTTCCATTCGAAGCCGAACCATACCCAGACAATATCGATGATGTTCAGATAGAGGATTAGGGCGTTCAGTGCAATCAGCAGGAATATGGCCGATTTATATTCGGTTATGAGCGAATGTACGCGAAAACGACGTCCTGTTTTTCGGGGCAGGCGCGTCAGAACGTCCGATGAGGCTTTATCGTGATTATACAGAGCCGATTTATCAAATTTTATCAGGAAAATTGTGCACAGGAAGAATCCGAAAATAAACATCCAGAACCATCCCCAGGTGATGAACGACAACCAACGCGCAATAGCTTCCATCAATGTAATAATCTGCTTGTTGAAAATGGGATTTGCCATCCGGTACAAAATTATAAAGAGCAGCACTATGGCCAATGGCAATAATACCCAGCGCATTACCCGCCAGAATTTACGCCCCGACATGCGGGTTTTCGGTTTGCGGGCCAGAAAAATAAAAAAACCAATCTGCGAAGTTATTATCTGCACAACCGACTCAATCCATAAATGCAGCAGCGAACGCATGGTGGGAAACGAACAGATGGCCGCAAACAGAAATGCGAACATCAGATGCACCAGTATTGCCCAGGCCGTATGGTAAACA
>JAKQPY010000150.1:0-13530 GCA_029564465.1 Bacteroidota bacterium
GGGCACTCAAGTTTAAGCACCAACCGTTGTTACTAATTCTGTTACACAGAAGGGAGTACGAACATGAAAATTTAATCTCTTAAACTTGATTTTTAATTAACTGAATTTTAAACGTTTACAAAATTATATACACATGAAAAACGCCCTCTATTGAGCACACCCCATGAAGTTTATAGCCATAGTAGTACATTTGCTGAGAGGCACAAAAACCTTTATCAGGGAACGACTCCTCGTGTTCTTTACAAATCCTGCTTCTTGATGCACGCGACATTTTGCAAACTTCGAGGGGCATTGAGTCAACAATAAAATTGTCTTCACATTGGTTGAAACAATCTGCAAGTTTTTGCCGGACAACTTCTACCAAGCCAAATAACCTTCGCCTTCTTTTATTATATACACTTCGTTCAATTAATCCTTCAAGTTGAGTGTATTTTATTACCCTAAATAGCTGACATTCACTGTCTATGCCCATATACTCTGATGTTAAACTAATAGCCACGACTTCGATGTTGCTCAATTTTGGTTTTCGTACCTGAAGAAAAATGTTTTGATTTACATGTAAATCTTGCAAATGTTTCAAGATTATTTCGTAGTTTTGAATAAAGTTGTTCATATATTTAAGTGTTTGATAATCAGTTAAATATACGAATTTTATTAATTCAATGAACAACTTTTTTTATTTATTTTTCAAATGCACAACGGGTAATTATGAGATTACTGTTTACTTTTTTCGCCCTCATAGTAGTTCCGGTTCTTGTTTTCAGCCAGAATACGATTTTATTTAAAGACCATGATGGGAATGTGATGAATGGTCAGACCATAACCGTACAGGGTGATATTTCCTTGATGTTTAACTCTGCGATTGTTGATTTTCTGGTTCAGAACAACACTTCAAACAATCTTACAATAAAAGCACGTAAAGAAGTATTGTCGTTTGTTCCCAGCACATACAACGACTTTTGCTGGAATGGCACCTGTTATCCCGATCAGATTGTTGTTTCACCCGGTGCCTATAGTCTTGCTGCCGGAGCCACCACGCCCGAATCGCATCAGTTTACGGCGCACTATCATTGTCAGGGTATTGCCGGCACTACTTCGGTGAAGTATTATCTTTTTGTTGAAGGTACTGCTATTGAATCGTGGATTATCATAAACTTTATTGTGAACAACACTTCGGTACCCGGTGAGCAGCTGAGCAACAACCTGGTTTATCCCAATCCGGCAACCGACCTGTTTTATGTTGATGGCAGCCAGTTGAAATCAGCTAAAATAAGGGTTGAGGTGTATAATATGATTGGCCGTAAAGTAAATGAGTTCCAGTTCGGTCAGGCCGAGAAACAAACTATCGATTGTTCGGCATGGGATAAAGGAGTCTATATCCTTAGAATATATTCTGATGGTAATCTGGTGAAATCGACCAAAATCACCAAGAAATAAATTCTTTTCTTACCTTTAAACCCGGAAATTCCGGGTTTTTTTATGGCAATTCATAACGATACAGGTGCTTGGGGCGAACAAATGGCAGCAAGATATTTTGAAAAGTCCGGCTATACCATTATTGAACGGAACTGGCGTTTTCGCCGTGCTGAAATCGATATTATTGCGCGCAACGAAAAACTACTGGTATTTGTTGAAGTTAAAACCCGAACTGGTTCGCAGTGGAAATCGCCTGAAGAATCGATTGATGCACGCAAACGCAAGCTGCTGTTTGAAGCCGCCGATGCCTATTTACAGAATTTTCCGGATAGTTATACTGCCCGTTTCGATGTGATAACTGTGGTAGCTGAAAACGGTGAAGCCCTGATTACCCATTATCCCGATGCCCTAAACCCTGAATTGTTTTAGCTATGATACATCTTACCGATATTGCAGAGGCACACCAAAGAATCGGGAAATACATACATTGTACCCCGGTGCTCACCAGCCGTAGCATTAATGCAATGGCCGGTGCAGACTTATTTTTCAAATGCGAGAATTTTCAGAAAGCCGGAGCGTTTAAATTCCGTGGGGCCTGCAATGCAGTGTTTAGTCTGAGTGGCGATGAGATGTCGAAAGGCGTGTGCACCCATTCGTCGGGTAATTTTGCACAGGCACTGGCTCTGGCGGCAAGCATGCGCAATATTCCGGCTTACATTGTAATGCCACGCAATGCGTCACCGGTTAAAGTGGCTGCTGTTGAAGGGTATGGCGGCATTATTTATTTTTGCGAGCCCACACTGGCTGCCAGAGAGGAAACTGCGGCTGCAGTGATAGCCAAAACCGGTGCCCGTTTTGTCCACCCCTACGACGACTACAAAATCATTGCAGGGCAGGGTACAGCCGCATTCGAAGCAATCCGGCAAACCGAAAAACCCGATATTGTTATTGCTCCGGTGGGCGGCGGCGGATTGCTGAGTGGAACTGCCATTGCTGCCAAAGAAAGTCTGCCAGGTGTACAGGTTATTGCTGCTGAACCACTCGGAGCCAACGATGCGTTTCGATCGTTTTATTCCAGAACATGGACTCCTTCGATTAAGCCTGACACCATAGCCGATGGCTTGCTTACTTCGCTGGGCGAAAGAAATTTTCCGATAATTCTGCAGTATGTCGATCAGATATTGACCTGTACCGAACCGGGTATAACCCATGCCATGAAACTGATGTGGGAACGTATGAAAATTGTGGTTGAACCTTCGTCGGCAGTGCCACTGGCCTGCATGCTTGAACACCCGTCTGTTTTTGCCGGCAAAAAGGTGCTTGTTATTGTTTCGGGGGGTAATGTCGACCTGAGCAGGCATTGGTTTGAGTGATTGTTTTAGCCAATTGCATCGTGATTTGTTCGGTTAAATTCTTTAAATATTCATAAAATAGTCTGCCACGTAAAAACATTTTGTAATTTTCTGCCAAATTTTAACTGATAATACTATGAAGCGAATTATTCTGAGTTTGATTTTGCCGTTGGTGATGCTTTCGGCAGTTTTTGCCGGAGGTTACGAAACCAAAACGGCGAAAGATAAAAACGGGTATACCTACGAATATGTGACCAACGACCCTGTGAATGCCCGGGTGTATACGCTGGGCAACGGGTTGAAGGTTTATATGGCCGTGAATACTGATGAACCCCGCATTCAGACTTATATTGCGGTGAGGGCAGGGGCAAAGAACGACCCGCGCGAAACCACCGGTCTGGCGCATTATTTTGAACACATGATGTTTAAAGGTACCGACGAAATTGCCTCACAGGACTGGGCAAAAGAAAGCAAACTGATTGCCGAAATTTCTGATTTGTTCGAGTTGCATGCCAAAGAAACCGACAAGCAGAAGAAGCTCGAAATCTATCATCGCATCGACAGCGTTTCGCAGCTGGCATCGCAATATGCCATCGCCAACGAATACGATAAAATTTGTACCATGATGGGTGCTACAGGAACCAATGCCTGGACATCATACGAAGAAACGGTGTATGTAAACAATATCCCCACCAACGAAGCCGAACGCTGGGTGAAAATGGAAGCCGAACGCTTCAGTGATCTGGTGCTCCGCCTTTTCCACACCGAGCTCGAAACCGTGTTCGAAGAGTTTAATATGACACAGGATAACGACGGACGTAAATCACGTGCCAAACTCATGGGCGAAATGTTTAAGAAACATCCCTATGGTGTTTCGGTTATAGGTATTGGCGAACACCTGAAAAATCCCAGCATGGTTAACATTATGAATTTCAAGGCAAACTATTATGTTCCCAACAATATTGCCATCTGCCTGAGCGGCGATTTCGATCCGGAAACCATGATAAAAATGATTGATACCTATTGGGGTAAGATGAAGCCCAACAACAATATCCCTAAATTTGTATCACCTGTGGAAGACCCGATTACAAAACCGGTAGAACAGAGTGTGTACGGTCCCGATGCCGAATATATCAATATTGCATACCGCACAACCGGTGTTCACAGCGACGACGACCTGATGCTCACCATGATTGGCCGTATTTTGAGCAATGGTAATGCCGGACTAATCGACCTGAATCTGGTGCAGCAGCAGAAAGTGTTACGTGCCAGTGCCGGAGTTAGCAACATGAACGATTATGGTTTGTTTATGCTTACGGCCAGCCCGCGCCAGGGCCAGACACTTGAAGAACTCAAAGCCCTGTTGCTCGGCGAAATCGATAAACTGAAAAACGGTGAATTCGATGAATGGCTGCTCGAAGCCATTATCAACCAGCGAAAACTGAGTCAGATACGCTCCATCGAAAATAACTCGGCAGGTTACGAGTTTGTAAACCAGTTTATTACCGGACGTACCCGTCAACAGATGCTTGAGTACAACGATAAGCTCGAGAAAATCACCAAGCAGATGATTGTAGATTTTGCAAATAAGTTTTTTACCGATAACTACGTAGTGGTGTATAAACGCAACGGTGCCAACGACAATGTATATCATGTTGAAAAACCGCCGATTACTCCGCTTACCATTAACCGTAATGCCGAGTCGAAATATGTGACTGCGTTAAAAAACATGAAAACAGCCGAAATCAAACCTGCTTTTGTTGATTATAAAACCGCCCTGAAAACCGAAAAACTCGGAGGTGTTGAGTTTACTCACATGAAGAACGAAACCAACGAAATATTCTCGCTGTACTATACCCTCGAAATGGGTCGTTTGCAAGATAACTGGCTCCCGGTAGCCATCAGTTACCTTGAGTTTTTGGGAACCTCCGATAAATCGGCTGCTGACCTCAAAAAGGAATGGTATCGCCTGGGATTAAGTTTTGGCGTTTCAGCAGGCGAAGACCGCGTATATGTGTACCTTACCGGTTTGGACAAGAACCTTGAAGAAGGAATTGCACTGCTCGAAAAAGTAATGGCTGATGCCCGTGTTGACGAAAAAGCGTATAAGAATTATATCGACGATATAATGAAAAAACGCCGCGATGCCAAGCTGAATAAAAACATGATACTGCAAAGCCGCATGGTGAATTATTCGAAATACGGTAAATTCAATCCGGCCACCGATATCCTCAGCGAAAGCGAACTGCGCGCAAAGAATCCATCAGAACTTGTTAATATGCTGCATGGAATTCTGCAGTATAAGCATAGTATTTTCTACTATGGTCCGCGCGATAAGGAAGCTGTGGCCGGTCTGATAAAAAAATATCATACAACCGATGCTGCTTTTAAAGAAATTCCTCAGCCCAAAACCTATCTGGAAAAGAATTACGACAAACCAAAGGTATATTTTGTAAACTACGATATGGTTCAGAGTCTGGTGATGCTGGTGAGTAAGGACGTGATGTTCGATGCCAAAGATCTGCCGGTTATCACCATGTTTAACGAATACTATGGTGGCAGTATGTCGTCGATTGTTTTTCAGGAAATCCGCGAATCGAAGGGTCTTGCTTACTCATCATCGGCCGGTTATCGCACCTCGAACGAAACCGGAAAATCGAACTATGTGACCGGATACCTCAGCACCCAGCCCGATAAACTGGCCGAAGCACTGAGCGCACTCACCGGATTGCTCAACGAACTGGCATTGTCGGAACCTTCGTTTGCCACCAGCCGCGAAGCGGTCATTAAGCAAATCAACAGCGAGCGAATCATCAAGTCCGACGTGTACTGGAGCTGGCAGGCATTAAAAGAAATGGGCATCGACTACGACTACCGGAAAACAGTGTACGAAAAAGTACAAAACTATTCGCTTGCCGATGTGAAAACCTTTTTTGATGCGCATGTGAAAGGTAAAAAATTCGATATTCTCATTGTTGGTCCCAAAGACAAAATCGACTTTGAACTCCTGAAACAATACGGTGAAATTCAGGAACTGAGCCTCGAAGAAATATTCGGGTACTAATTCCTGATTACAACATAAAAACCGCCTGCAAGCACGCTATTGTGCAATTTGCAGGCGGTTTTGCTTTGCAGGGCAGGAGCCCCCGGGGCAGGGGTTCAGGCTGCCTGGCGGTTGCGGAACAATACTTCGTCGACAACCACTTCGGTGATGTAACGGGTGTTGCCCTTGTCGTCGGTGTAGCTGCGGTTCTTCAACCGGCCACCTACCATGACTTCCGCTCCGGTTTGCATGTGCTCGGCCACAATGTCAGCGGTTTTGCCCCAGGCTACCAGGGTGTGCCACTGGGTTTCTTTCACACGCTCGCCGTCTTTTACGGTAAATTCATTGGTTGCCAGCGAGAAGCGGGCCATTTTACCACCATTGTTCAACTCTTTTACCACAGGGTTTTTACCCATGTTCCCAATCAACTGTACGCGATTTCTCAAATTCATAACTTTACTTTTTTAATTAAACAAAAACTTTTTTCGCGATGCCGGACGATGTTGATGTCGAACGACGATGCAAAGATGGGGTGGCAAAAAAGCCCGATTCGGTTTTTTGTTGTTTGCTTTCGGTTAAGATTCGTTTACTGGCGTTTGTTGTCGGAAAATATGACGTAATCAACAGTATATCAATAAAATAAATGTTTCGGTGATTTGTAATAAATTATTTAATTAGCTTGCCGGAGCAAACGCTGCCTGATTTCGAAATAAGCTTATAAAAATACATTCCCTGCGACAATGATGCCGTGTTTACACTTGTGTTACTGTGGTTCAATACCTGTTGTATCAAAATATTTCCCGACACATCATTCAACATCAGTTGCGCGGGTAAATCTGCCGGGTCAATTTCGATATTGATAAATTCAGTGCAAGGGTTGGGATAAATTGATACATTCTTGGCGTAGATTTCGATTTCGGTGTTTACTGTACACCCGTCATACAGCGGGTTGTCGTAAACATATTCTAAATCATCTAATGCTACTACGATGCACAACACTGCGCTATATGTTTCGGCTTCACCCAGCAGGTTTCTATTGGGATAAAACATACTTTCTTCGGGTCCAAGTCCTTTAATCCATCGGGTTGAATGTCCGCCTTCCGATGTCAGGTTCCACGATTTACGCATCCCCGTAAGGGTCTCCACATAATTGGTGTCGGTAAGCGTGGCAAACACAGGTGTAAATTGGTTGTTATCGGAATTATAGGCATAAAATGTTCCGGTGTCGCCGGGCGCCATACTGAAATCGAATAGGAGATACTCGGTTGGGTTGCTGGGTAACCTTACCAGACAATGATAATTTGCATCGACTCGGGCTAAAAGAAAGGTTTGGTTCGAAGAGCTTAACGGCGCATAATTCATCCCCGTATTAAAATTATAATACCAATCTTGCCAACCTAAATATCGGGTTGTAATGGGTGAGTGGTCAGCATTGAAAACCCCTACATTCCAGTACATATAAAACCTGCATAGGTATGCTATATTCGGTGATTCATTTCCGTAATAACATAATGGATAAGCGGCATTATGGTATATTTCTACTTCGTTCAACCAACAACATAAAAGCTCATAATACGTGCCGACATATCCCGATAAACTATAGTTTGCGCTTGCCGGCCCATCAAGCGGACCGATTCCCTGTATCCACTTATATTCCGGGTCTGTTACGTCCTCATAATTAGAAAGTTCCCAAACCTTTCGATACGTTCCAAAGTAATTATGAAATCCTGTATAAATAACAAATCCTGATACGGGTATAAAGCTATTTGAATATTTTTGATAAGCGTAAAAAGAAAACGGATCGCCTTCCTGCAATGTATAATCGAAAACTTCCCGTTCTACACCTTGCAGGTTTCTGAAATACAACACGCTGTCTTCGTCAATCCTCAAAAACATAAAAATACTTTCGTTTTCTGACTCCTCAAATGGCACATTACTTAATTTGAGAATGTGATAATGTATATCATCAATCACTGTGTCGCCCTCCAGTTTCTGGTAGTAGCTTTCCGATGGATAGCCCGTCATACCCGAAAAGTTCGCAGAACACCATGTTGTATTCTCTTCTGCAAACAGGCTGATGTTGTCGGTGGTTTGTCCATTTGCGCCACAATGGTATGCCGCCTGAAAAAGTAAAGCGACAATTATTATCCGAAGGGCTTTCATATTGCAGTTGATGTTAAATTCTAACGACCAATTGCAAATATAGCACAAATAATTGATTAAAAGAAATAAAAAACCGTAGAGACGCGATGAATCGCGTCTCAAAAAAGAACAAAGCCAAACAATCGCGATTTACCGCGCCAGAATACATTTGAAAACCAAAACGGAATTGTGGGTTGTTGGCGTTAGAGACGCGATGAATCGCATCTCTACACCAACACATCCATTTTTACAAAGCGACGTATTCCGCCCCAAATGAGTAACGCACTCATCAAAAGGCAAACGAGGCAATATTTCAGGTCGAGGCTCTCGTAGCGTATGATATCGGAACCCTTAAACCAGTCGAAAGGCGAAATGTATTTCAGAAAACCGATGTCGCCATTCATCGAAATGATTACCTGCAGCAGATACATGGCCACCACCACGCCGATTGAAACCAGTGATGCCGATTTCGACTGGGCTGTAAGCGATGAAATAAAAAAGGCCAGTGCTCCGAAAAACAGCGAACCCATCAGCCAGGCCAGCGCTATCAAGGCGATGGCTGCGCGACTGTAGTCCTGATCGATGAATGCCGCAAACGAAACCAGGCTGGCAATATAAATGATGAGCACCGAACCCAGTGCATACAGGCCGGTTACCATGAGTTTGGTGATAATTATACGGCTGCGTTTTGCGGGAAGCGAAAACAGGTACTCGGCCGTTTTATCGCTGAATTCTTTCGACACCACCGCGGCAAAAGCTCCGGCCACATAAATGCCCAGGAACAAATAGACATACGAAAAAGCAATGGCATAAAAACTTGAAGCACTGCTGTAGTCGAGGCCTTTCATCCCAATGGCATTCTGCAGTTCTTTCGGCATTTTCATGTCGAGTATCTGCTGAATGTCGGTGCCAAAAGTGGGTGCCATCGAAATGATATATATTACCAGAAAAGAGCTGATCAGTGTGGTAACTGCAAAAGCCCTGAAGTTGCGTTTAAGTTCTCTTTTAAAAAGCATGGTTCTCGCGGTTTATTTGAAATAGTGCATAAAAACATTCTCTAATTCGGGCTCCTCAATATGTATCGAATACACACGGGTTGCGGCCAGACGGGCAATCAGGCGGTTCATATCGCCCGAGTACATAAAACGGCATTGGTGTCCCTCGGTTTCGAAACCGGCTACGCCTTCGAGTTGGGCGATATCCTGCATGTTTTCGGCTTCGATGCGCACCTGCCGGTATCCGATATCGGTAAACTCGCTGGCAACACTTTCTTTAATCAGGCAGCCGTCTTTAATCAGGCCGATGCGGTCGCAAAAACGCTGTACCTCGTGCAACACATGCGACGAAAAGAAAATACTGACGCCTTTCTTCTTTTCTTCGAGCAGCAGTTCATACAGGTTTCGCCTGATAACCGGATCGAGACCGTTCGAGGGTTCGTCGAGTATCAGCAGGCGCGGCGAGTGCAGCATGGCGCAGGCTATCGAAACTTTCTTGCGGTTACCGAACGACAACTGTCCGAAACGCTTGTGCGTATCGATGTCGAGCAACTTCACCAGCATGTCGATGCGGTCGCCGGCTTTTATGCCATGAAAACTTTCGGTAAAACGAAACAGCTCGCTCACCTTCATATCGGAATACATAAACGTGTCGGAGGCTACATAGCCCGTATGCTTTTTAATTTCGATATCCTCGCGGGCAGGGTCGAAACCCAGCACCGAAATGCTGCCCGAATCGTACGAAATAAAATTCAGCAACATGCGGATGGTGGTCGATTTTCCGGCTCCGTTCGGTCCGATAAACCCGTAAATCTCGCCCTCGTTCACCTGTAGGTTCAGTTCCGAAACAGCCTGTACCTTTCCATACGATTTCGATACCTTATTTATGCTAATTACACTCATATTGTGATGAAATTTGAGACAATGTTAGCGTTTATTTTTTTAATACAAAAGTGGATAAATGTTAAAGAAGTCAAAACTACCTTTCAAATTATTGAATTGATTTTGGTACGAAATTCGCAAGTGTGCCCGGGTTTGTAAGGGTAAAGAAGTTTGAACCATTAACTTTGCAAAACGATGACAAAAAATTAATTTAAGTGCCGATGAAATATTTTTTGAAATATCTGGCCATCGTGTTGGCAACACTGCTTTTGGCCTGCGGGGGAAAGACTCAGGAAACCGGTGGTTTGCGCGATTTGAAGAACTATAATATTTCGTTGCCCGATTTAGTCGATTCGCTGCATGTAAGTAAAAACGATGCTAAAATTTTGGTGTCAAAATCCGACTACACCCTGTCGGTTGTTGCCAATGGCGAAGTTGTTAAAACCTATCCCATAGTGCTTGGCACAAATCCGGTTGACGATAAATTGCGCGAAGGCGACCGTTGTACCCCCGAAGGCAGGTTTAAAATCCGCGCAAAATACCCTCATGCCTCGTGGACTAAGTTTATCTGGTTCGACTATCCGAACGACGAATCCGAACAAAAGCATGCATTGGCTAAGGAACAGGGCATTATTGCCCGCGATGCTGCCATTGGTGGAGAAGTGGGCATTCATGGCGTACCCGAAGATTCCGATTACCTGATCGACGAAGGACAGAACTGGACCTGGGGCTGCATCTCGCTAAAAACTGCCGACATCAACGAACTCTACGATTTTGTGTATGTCGGCATGACTGTCGAAATCACAAAATAGACTGCCGCACTTGAATACGTACTTGCTGCAACCCGAAAGAACCACAAGCTATGTAAAGGCTTTGAGTTCCGTGCAGGTGATTTGGAGTGGGAGGGAAAAAGCCATATACTATTTTTGAATTTAGGTTTGCAATAATTATATTTACATCGAAATCAAATGACACTTAATATGCACATCAAATTATTTGCGACACTCTTAATAATCCCCTTGGCTAATATCGCTTTTGGTCAATACAATTTCAGAGATTCCATTTTAGATGTTAATAACGTTAGCGCACAAATAAATCCATCTGGAACTCAATTTTACAACAGCAATTCTGGAGGCGCTTTCGAAGTTCCCATTAATTCAAATCGTAGTACAATTTTCTCCAGTAGCCTCTGGCTTGGAGGTGTCGACGTTAATAACTCTTTGCATATTGCCGCCGAAATCAACCCTGAGCAGGGAGTTGATTTCTTTCCGGGGCCATTACCGCTTTCTCCTCTAATTCACATTGATTCTGCAACAAGTGAAATTTATAATCGGGTTTGGCATATTATGAAAGAGGAGGTTGACGAATATTTGTTAAAGTATCAAAATCCTTTATATCCTGAATATATTATTCCTGAATCAATATTGGGTTGGCCTGCTCACAACTATATTTCTGGCTATAACTATTATCTTGCCCCTTTCTTTGATGTGGATAATGATGGATATTATAATCCCTTTGGGGGAGATTATCCAGACATAAGAGGAGATGAGTGTATTTTTTTCGTTTTTAATGATCAACTTAATTATCACTCCAGTACAGGGGGTGCGGATTTGCTGAATTTTGAAATCAGGGGTATGGCATATGCGTTTAATTGTCCAGAAAACGATGCATTTCACAATACCGTTTTCTTGAATTATAAAATAATTTCGCGCTCAGATATTTCTTTTTACAATATGAGTTGTGGCATTATGACCGATTTCGATATTGGTTATCCAACCGATGATTATGTGGGTTGCGATGTTCAACGAAACTGTTACTATGGATATAATGCTGATGATTGGGATAACAATCTTCCCGGTAACTCAGGCTACGGATACTATCCACCTGCTCAGGCTACGGTAATACTTGTCGGTCCTAAAGCAGATGACGATGGAATCGACAATACAATGTATGATGAATTTGGTAATCCAAATTTAGATTTTAGTACCAATGGTATTAACTGTGGTGATGAAATTGTTGACAACGAAAAGTATGGAATGAGTCGTTTTGCCTCAATTACAGGTGGCGGTAACCCCGCTATGTCAGACCCCCAGACTGCTATTGAGTTCTATAACTACTTGCGTGGATATTGGCGTGATGGAAGCCCATTTTGCTATGGGGGAACCGGTCACCCATCAGGTGGTGGTAACACTTCAATCCCTGCTCGTTTCTTATTCCCCGGTAATTCAGACCCTGTGTTTTGGGGAACCAATGGAATTGCCGTTGATGCCTGGGATGAAAACACTGCGCCGAATTACCCAGGCGACAGGAGAGGTTTGGGTATATCTGGGCCATTTACCATGCACCCGGGCCATATCAAAGAGATTGATATTGCTTATGTGTATGCCAGAAGCCAAACCGATGAAATAAATTCAGTCGAACTCTTACTGTCTTATGTCGATGAAATCAGAAACGCCTTTGTTTCGAATCAGACACCTTGTGGTAACGAAATTATTCATACCCAAATGCAAAAGAATACAACTGCGGGTTTGCAAATTAAATTATTCCCCAATCCTGCGAATCAGTTTATCAATATCTCATTTTCAAATTTAGATTATCAATCTGTAAACGTAATTATCAGAGATATTAATGCAAGAGTAATGGGATCATATAAAATCTCTGATATAATTCAAGAAAATATAATTGATGTATCGGCTTACCCCGAGGGAATATATATTGTTGAAGTTAAATCAAAAAGCCAAACAAGTTTCACAAAACTTTCTGTCATGCGATAGACCCATTGTCCTCCCCCGAAGCTCTTAACCCCTTAGTGTTTCAATAGCTTTAAATTGTAGTTAATGGGACATGAACATCAGAATTTATTTTGTCGATTCATTAAGCACATGGTAAGGCGATGTATCAAGAGACTCCGGGTCATGTGCAGGTGATTTGGAGTGGGAGGAAAATCCCTCAAATACCCAAAATCAGGTCGAAATTAGCGCATGCATACGCAAAATATGATTAATATTTGCGCATGAACTTAAGCTCCAAAACCAATTCAAGCGCAGGCGTTTTTATCGCTTTTAACCAATGTGTAATTAGCACTTCTGCCTCCTTCTTCTGCCTTTTGTAATACCGATTTAAAAACTTCCTCTTATTCCCAAACCCGGGTAATGGTCTGTTTCAGGTTGAAGCGGACGGGGAAATGTCATTCGAATTATACAGCCTTAGTGGTGAAAAATTAACTGGAGCAAAAATCACATCCGGATATATCAATTTCAGAAACTTAGCGTCTGGTATTTAAGTACTAAGATTACAATATGACGAAAAAGTTTCAATGCAAAAAATTGTAATTCAACAAAATTAGGAATTTCTCAGGTTTGCATTTTTATCGAATGATTTTTTCTACTTGAGTCGCCGATATCGGTTCCGGTTCTAAATTTATATCTTCACTTCTGCCAGCAATTAAACTTTCTTTGAGTACTCTATAAAAGTTGAATGTTCAAGGAATAACACAAATATTGTCGTAATCTATCAGGTGGTTATCAATAGGTTATTGTTATTTGAGGACTGGTTTAATAAAAGCCTCCTATTAAGTATTTATCAATCATTTCATTTAAAATATCACTTCCCAGGCCTTTATATGTTTTATCCCATTTCGAATGGGATAACCTACTTCATCGAGACTTAGCACGTATTTTTCATAATTATCGGGAATGAC
>JAKQPY010000166.1:0-9223 GCA_029564465.1 Bacteroidota bacterium
TCGCTCATCCGGATTTAGCTGCTGACTTACACCAATAACGTTAAAAAATGAGAAAGGTGAAACCGAAGCAGGGATATTTACCACCTTGTGTCCTGACACAAATTCCGATGAGGGTTGTTTCAGAATTCTACGAATCCGAAAAAGGCCCAGCACCATTTTGCTAAGTAACAACACTACAGGAATCAGATAAATGAACAAAATCCAGAACCCCAACTGTTGGTTTGTGCTATATACCTGATTCACTCCATCGGCGGTAACATTTACAGTTTGCAAAACAATACTATTCCCGATTGCCTCTGCAGCTGAGCCATTCAGGCTTAGAGGTATCAATGGCAAAATCAGCGAGTTGACGACTGAAAATATTAAATAGAAACGCTGTAAGCCAAAATATGTATCGTTGCGCATGAAAAAATAATACACAGCGAAGAATATAGCACTCAACAGCACTACTTTTATCGGATATATCAGTAACCATTCCATAGTAATATCATTATTTATTTTGTTTTTTACGGAGTTCCTCTTCCATTAAATTCCTGATTTCTTCAATCTCGTGAATCGAAAGTTTGTTGTTTTCTGCAAAAAAAGAAAGCATTTGCTTAAACGAATTGTGGAAATAGTTTTTCACAACACCACCAACGTATTCACGGGTATACTGGTCCTTCGATACCACAGGATAATACTCGTGGGTCTTTCCATAAGGGATATATGACACAAAACCTTTCTTTTCGAGAATTCTGACAATTGTCGATACAGTGTTATAGGCGGGTTTGGGTTCCGGTATCTCATTCAGGATGTCGTTAACAAAGCCCTTTTCGATGTTCCAAAGTATCTGCATTATTTGCAATTCGGCTTTGGTCAGTTCCTTTTGATTTTGATTCATATTCTTGTTTCATATTTCTGGAACAAATATACAACTAAAGTTTTAGTTTTACAACTATTTTTTTAGTTTTTATACACAATGTGTGCAAAACCGGGAAATACGCATCGAGAATTTCTATTAATAAATTGGGGAAATAACTGAAACATTTTTCTAATCAATTGATTTATTGATAGTTCCCACAGCTTTGGTTTTCAACAAAATGTTAATAAAGCTGTGAAAACAGTGTTCATACAAAAAGTCAAAAAAACTTGACAAGGGGTATATCGGGATATTATGTTTGTATCAGCAGATGAGCGATAAAATGCCAATCTGAAAAACAAGGGGTGCAGAGAAGTAGTCCGTAACACGATTACCAAAGCGTACCCGGGTTCTTTCACAGAATGAAAATTCCGAAAGGGATCAGTTGCAGGCAGGTCGGCGGATGAGATCGGACGGCAGGTAGTGCAGGAGCAGGTTCAGGCCTTATTCTGTAAAATTTGCGAACCACCCTACCGCTACAGATTTGCACGATGCGTGGCGACATTGCATCGTAGAGCAACCCAGGCACATGGCCGGCAGGCCTTAAACAAGTCTGCAAATTCACGTGCTGTTGTCCGAAAGTCCGGGCTTGCAAAAGTCAGGAATCAAGGGCAGGTTCTTTCAGGTGATGGTGTGGTCGTCAGCAATGAAACACACACCGGGGTGCCTAACGCAAGCAAAAGCACCGGCAGTAATAACAGTAGTCTGCCACATCATGGGGAAACCCAAACATGTGAAAGGGGAATTTCGAACAGAAGTTCCCCTTTTTGTTTATTGTCGTGTACCAACCCTTCATGGCTTGCTTTTTCAGACACAATAACAGGTTTATAAATCGTAATAATTTACCAAACTTGTTGTGTTGGTTTTATTGTAAAAAAACTATTTTTATTGCCATAAAAATAAAAAACACAACTATGCAAGCACTCATTATTAAAGGTCATGGTCTGACAATTGAAAACGTGATGGAAGTAGCCCGGCTGGGGCGAAAAGTTGAACTTTCGGCAGAAGCACTGGAGCGCATAAAGAAATGCAGGGCCATGCTCGAACGAAAAATCGAAGCCCACGAGATTATGTATGGTGTGAATACGGGTATTGGTGAGTTTTCCGAAGTAGTGCTCGACGACAATCAGGTAAAAGAATTTCAGAAATATTTAATTTACAATCACGCGGCCGGAATTGGCAATGCAGCCCCTATTGAGCATGTTCGTGCTGCAATGCTCGGGCGTATTAATGTGCATGCTCACGGAAATTCGGGAATTCGTCCTGAAGTAACCCTCACCCTCGTGGAAATGCTTAATAAAGGTGTGACTCCCTACGTATGCGAAAAAGGCTCGGTAGGTGCCTGTGGGGACCTTGCACCTATGTCTCAGATTGCCCTTTTAATGATGGGTGAAGGCAAAGCCTATTATAACGGAGATTTGCTCGACGGGCGCACAGCCTTCGAAAAAGCAGGCATTGCAATACCGGGTCTCAAAGCACGCGACGGACTGGCAACCATCAACGGAAGTAACTTCCTCACCGGAATGAGCGCATTGTTTCTTTACGATGCCAATCGTTGGTTGAAACAAGCCGAAATTGCCTGCGCCATGTCGCTCGAAGCCTTAAAAGCAAACATGAAACCTTATACGGCACTGCTGCACGAAGTGCGCGGTTTTTCGGGAGCCATCCGCTCAGCCCTTTCTATCGAAAAATGTGTTTCGGGCGGTGACCTCAAAGAAGGTAGGGTAAAATGCAAGGTTCAGGATGCTTACTCGATGCGTTCCACACCTCAGGTAATCGGAGCTGCCCATGATGCGTTGGCTTATGCCCGCTCGCAGGTAGAAATCGAGTTGAACGGAGTTGGAGACAACCCCATCTTCTTCCCTGACAAGGAATTAGCACTTTCGGGAGCCAATTTCCAGGGCTCACCGGTAGCGGTTCCAATGGAAATGGCCGGAATGGTTATCACCATGGTTTCGGTATTGAGCGAACGCCGAATGAACCGGCTGAACAACCCTGCACTAAGCGTGGGACTACCTGCGTTTCTTACCAAGGGTGCCGGAATGTTTTCGGGGCTGATGCTGAGTCAGTACACCGCAGACATGCAGATTGTTGAACAGAAGCTGTTAAGTGCTCCGGCAGCCATTCAAAGTATTCCGGCTGCTGCCGATCAGGAAGACTTTGTTTCGATGGGTATGAATACAGCATTAAAAAACAATCAGATTCTCGATAATGCGTATGGTATTTTAGGAATTGAATTTATGGCTGCTGCTCAGGCTCTTGATTTCAGAAAAGAAGAAATCAACACTTTTGGAGTTGGTACCACAAAAGCCTGGGAAGTAGTGCGCCGCCATGTTGATTTTCTCGACATCGACCGTCCGCTGCATACCGACCATAATGCTATGAAGGCCCTGGTTAAATCAGGAGAGATACTCGAGGAAGTCGAAAAAGTAACAGGTTGCCTGGGCTAATTGGTTGCTTTGAGCAAATGACATGGAGGCCCTTCGAGCCCGAAGAACCCTGAGCTTGCTTACTTCTCTCTCGGATCGGGTTTTAGCGGCAATCTCGCCAGTTTCTGCACATCGAGGGTGGGATGCCCGAATTCTTCGCTTACTTTTCCCGACATAAGATAAAGTCCATTTCCCCTGAACGGATACTCCTTCAGGCTGGCCGGAAAATGCACCGAATCGAAGAAATTGCCTTCGGCATCGAGCCATGCCCCAAAATTCATAATTTCTTTTTTCGAGGTGTACACATACTTCAGCGTAACAAACAAGCCCAGCATGCGAACGGTTTGGCCGGTATGATTCAGCATATCGCCGGCCATTACCTCACCGCGGAATGAGGTCTGCAACAGGTCGAACCAACTCATGCCAACCGGAAAACCTATCAGCTCAATTTCGTCATAGGCATCTTCGAGCCTGTCGGAGTTAAAAGCGGGCAGACGCCAATCGCGCAATTCGGGTTCGAACATAGCTACCGGCATCGGAGGCGGTGTTTTTACTTTCTGCGTCATATCGTGTGCCAGCCACAGCAGCTCAGCCTTGGTTTTTCCCGTAAACGAAAAAGCTCCGCTGCGTATCAGAATGGTCAGTTGTTCTCTTCCCGCAGCAATGCGTTTTACAAAATCGCCCAATCCCGTATAATCACCTCCCCGCTCCCGTTCAGCCACAATTCGGTGCGCCAGTTGCTGCTCAAGATTCTGCAGATGAATGAAGCCCACGTAAATATCGCTGCCGCGGATGCAGGTCATATAATTACTCCGGTTCACACAGGGCAGGCAAATATTTGCCCCCAGGCGGCGGGCTTCCTGAAAATAGACCCACGAAAAATAATATCCGCCAAAGTTATTGATGACTGCCGTCATAAACTCAAGCGGGTAATGTGCCTTCAGGTAGAGGCTCTGAAAACTCTCGGCTGCATACGATGCCGAATGGGCTTTCGAGAAGGAATATCCGGCAAACGAGGCAATCTGCCGCCACACCTCTCGGCTTATTTCTTCCGGACGACCCTTACTGCGGCAGCCTTCGAAAAAACGATCGAAAATACGTTCGAACTCCGCCCGCGATCTAAATTTGCCGCTCATGGCGCGACGCAACACATCGGCATCGGCAAGGTCGAGCCCGGCATAATGATGACACACTTTCAGCACATCTTCCTGATACACCATCACCCCATAGGTTTCTTCAAGTTGCTCTTTCATCACCGGATGCAGGTACTCAAAACCATCCTGATTATGGAACCGGCGAATGTACTCCTGCATCATTCCCGAACTCGAAACACCGGGGCGTATGATGCTACTGGCAGCCACCAGGGTAATGTAATCTTCGCAACGCAGCTTACGCAGTAAACCTTTCATGGCAGGGCTCTCAATGTAAAAGCAGCCTGTGGTATGTGCCGATTTCAGCAGTTGCCGCGATGCCTCGTCCTGTTTGAAGCGTGGAATGTCGTGAATATCCACTTCTACACCTTTATTTTTCAGGATGATTTCGCAGCTTTCGCGGATGTGCCCAATACCCCGTTGACTGAGTATATCGAATTTCTCGAAACCGATATGCTCGGCGGTGTACATATCCCACTGGGTAGTCTGATAACCTTTTGGTGGCATGTCGAGAGCCGCAAAAGTGGTAATGGGTTCATTGCTGATAAGCACACCACCGGCATGAATGGTGCGCAGGTTGGGAAAGCCATCCATTTGGGCTGCTATTTTCACAATGCGTCTGTGCACGTCGTCGCTGCGTCCGTATTGCGCAGGGCGGTGACTCAGGTTTTCGAGCTCATCGCCGGTAAGACCGTACACTTTTCCCAGTTCGCGCAGGGCAGCACGGCTGCGGAACGTCGACATGGCTCCCAGCAAAGCACAACGTTCTTTTCCATACTTATCGAAAAGGTAGTTGTGCACTTCGTCGCGGTCGCTCCACGAATAATCGATATCGAAATCGGGAGGACTGCTGCGCTTCGGGTTCAGGAATCGTTCGAAATAGAGGTCGAGTTCTATGGGGTCCACATCGGTGATGCGCAGGCAATAAGCCGCAATGCTGTTGGCGCCACTCCCCCGCCCCACATGGTAAAAGCCGCGGCTCATGGTGTAGCGCACCAGATCCCATGCAATAAGAAAGTACGAGGCAAAGCCCATATTTTCGATGATTCCCAGTTCGTGCTCCAGACGGCGCATGGCTTCGGCATTGTCGGTACCATAACGCAATACCAATCCGGCGTAGGCTTCGCGGGCAAGCAGGTTGCGGTCGTCGCGGGCATTGCCGGTGAACATCTTCAGGTTTTTCACCGAGCTGTCGAAGTGCAGCGAGCAATTGCGGAGCAGGTTCAGGGTATTGCTTACCACTTCGGGATATGCAATAAAGGCAGCACGTATGGTTGAAGGGCTGACAAAGCGGTCGCCCCGCCGGGCTAAATCGGCAGGCATAAGCTTCGAGAGCAGTGTATTTTTATCGATGGCACGCAGGTGACGATGCAGCTCATACGATTCGTCGCTGCCGACACTCAGACTGTGAAGCACCAATATTTTTGCGATGCAGTACTTTGCAATCAGCAAGGGCAGCAGGTGGTTCTGCCACAGGGCTACGCCTACATATTCGTTCTCTTTCAACGGTCTGTCGGGAACACATCCGGCAGGGAAAATCACATATGCATTGTCGAAATCAGGAATAGCATCGTGTTTACGGCCATTGATGGCAATGTCGCTTAAAAAACTGTTGATTTCGCGCAGGCCATTGTTATTTCGGGCAATGCACACAGCGATGCGCCGGTTGCCCTTGCGGATGTCAGCACCGCCAACAGGTTTCAGCCCCTTGCTTCGCGCCAGAAACACAAACTCGGGCAAGGCAGTGGTGTTGTTGATATCGGTAAGTGCAATCGTATCCATGTCGTTACGGAGCGCCCCGTCGATAAGCTGATCGAGGCTGAGTGCGCCGTAGCGCAGGCTGTAGTATGAGTGGCAGTTAAGGTACATCTGCAGTTGAATTCGTTATTATCATGACATTCCCGAGGTCGTCGAGCGGAGCCGAGACGCCGAAGGAGTACAAAGAACATCTCAACAATCAGCCTTCGATTACCACTCCGCTGTGCTCCGTTACTCAGGCTGACAAAAGCCCCTGTCATGCTGAGTAGTGGAGCAAAGCGAAACGATCATCGAAGCATGAACAGGGGTGTCGAAGAAGTACAAACCGTCTTCGTAACCAGCCTTCGATTACCACTCCGCTGTGCTCGTTACTCAGGCTGACAAAAGCCCCTGTCATGCTGAGTAGTGGAGCGCAGCGAAACGATCATCGAAGCATGAACAGGGGTGTCGAAGAAGTACAAACCGTCTTCGTAGCCAGCCTTCGATACTTCGGGTGCCTCAGCATAAATTACCACTCCGCTGTGCTCCGTTACTCAGGCTGACAAAACGGTTTCCGGCATCTCGACTTCATCTCGACTTCGCTCGATGACCGGCTCGATGACCGAAAACCCGACTTACGCTGTTTTTATATTCATTTTCATATTCTTATTTTTTAATCAAACTAACGCCAATAATTTAATCATTTTATTATTTGTTTTCCAAAAAATTTTATTTATTTTTGATTTATTATTTCCCAATATTTCACCAAAGTGGTTTTCCGTAATATCAAAAACGCTGTATGAAAAAAACACTACTTGCTGCAACCATGTTAATAAGTGCTTGCATTGCCACAGCCCAGGACTACCATAAAATCGACTCCCTTAAAACAATCCTAAACACTCTGCCACCATTGAATGGCACTGATGCAGACACAACCAGAATGCAAGTTTGTTTGGATATTGGTTATTTGTACGAATATTATATCCCCGATTCAGCTATTTGGTGGTACTCTTCTATAACAGACACAAGTTTTAATGCAGAAAAAATAAAACTCTTTCAAAAGAACGCGATTATAAATGCTGAAGGCTTAATGTATATAGGTATTGTTGCTTATTACCTTGGCTATTATTCTTCTGCAATATTATATTATGAGCGTTCACTTAAAATTTTCGAAGAACTTGGTTATAAATCCGGGATTTCCTCGAGTTTAAACAATCTTGGTAATGTTGCATCGCTTCAAGGCAATTATGTCGCTGCCCAATCATATTTTGAACGTTCATTGAAAGTGTGGGAAAAAATTGGTGACAAATCAAGTATTTCTGAATGTTTAAACAATCTTGGCAATGTTGCTAGTGAACAAGGCAATTATTCTGCTGCCACATTATATTATGAGCGTTCACTAAAAATATTGGAAGAGTTGGGCGAAATAACAGGAATTTCTACTTGCATACAAAATCTTGGCTGTGTTGCATTGGATCAAGGCAATTATTCTTTAGCAATATTATATTTTAATCATTCTCTGAAAATTTTTGAAGAACTTGGCAACAAATCAGGAATTTCTTCTTGTTTAAACAACCTTGGTGTTGCAGCAAAAAATCAAGGCAATTATTCTGCTGCATTATCCTATTATGAGAGTTCCTTAAAAATATCTGAAGAACTTGGGGACAAATCAGGAATTTCAAAATGCCTAACAAATCTTGGCGTTGTTGCAATGAATCAAGGCAATTATGCTGCTGCCATATCTTGTTTTGAGCGCTCACTAAAAATTTGTGAAGAAATTGGCGAAAAAGCAAGGTTGGCTTCAAATTACCCAGCATTAGCCAAAGCATATATTCAAATGAATATGGAAGAAAAGGCTCTGCCTTTGTACCTTACATCTCAAGAAATTACCATAAGCTTATTAAAAGACAATTTCACCATTTTAAGTGAAGTTGAAAAAAGTTTGTATCTTGATAAAACCAAAGATGTATTCAACAATATCAACGAGTTTAACCTGCACTATGGCAATCAGTTTGACAGCCTTGCAGGCGATTGCTACAACAATGAACACATCTTAAAAGGTTTATTGCTAAACAGCACAGGTTCCATGCTAAATGCGGTTTACAACAGCCAGGATACCGCTCTTAAGAACACCTACTTCCGACTGAAGCAATACCGCGACGAGATTTCTGCTTTGCAGGGCGTGCCGATTGAAGAGCGCGAAAAGGACATGGAAAGCCTCGAAAAGCTTGCCAACGACGAAGAACGGAAGCTGGTAAAGATGTCGTCGCAATTCGACGACATGCAAAAATTGTATAGCTTTCGCTGGCAGGATGTGCAAATGGCTATGAAACCCGGTGAGGCTGCAGTTGAGTTCCTCGAAATCAATCACAAAATATTCCGAAGCGATACATGCACCAACGACAGCATTACCTATGCTGCCCTGGTACTGAAACCCGGCGACAAATACCCAATTATGGTTCCTTTGTGCAGTTACGATGAGCTTTCCGCATTATTTTTCTCGGGCTCTATTGAATCTTCATCCGAACTATTGGCCGACAGGGGTATGATTTTTAAAGACGGGGTAATTGACTTTGCCGAATGCTATTCGTTGATATGGCAACCGCTTGAGAAACACCTTTCAGGAATAAAAACCGTGTATTTCGCCCCTGCCGGATTGTTGAACAAAGTGTCGTTTGCGGCTTTGATTACACCCGATAACAACCTGTTACTCGACAAGATAAACCTGATATCACTTACGAGTACCAAAGTTTTGATTGAGAAGCAGCAGAACGATCCATTCCGGATGAGCAACATTGCTTTGTTTGGCGGCATCAGCTACGAAACCGATAATTTACTTACTAATGTGTTATCACAATGGCATCAGTTACCAACTGACAGTTTGAACAACCAAATGCGCGAAATAAATACAAATGCAACTATTGCGTGGAAATATTTACCGGGAACGCTTTCGGAAACGGAAAATATTCAAAAAATACTTCAAAAAAAGAAACACAATGTAGCGTTAT
>JAKQPY010000177.1:0-1191 GCA_029564465.1 Bacteroidota bacterium
AAAATCTTCATTCCTTTTTCAGGCCTTATGTATTTTTCTACCAATATGCTCCGCTTTCTTTTGCCCCCGATTAATGTTATGAATAATTCATATGCCGAAGCGGAGGAAAGAACGGAATAAATTCCTGTTGTTTTTTGCATACATAATTCCTTATATTTTTTAACAAAATCCCGCTGATACTTCTTTTGTTTTGATTATTCGCGCAGGATTACCGGCTGCAACCGAATTGGGAGGTATGCTTGTCGCTACCACACTCCCTGCACCAATCACGCAGTTCTCACCTACCGACACAGAAGGTAACACAATTACATTAGCACCTATCCAAACATGGTTTCCGATAACGATATCGCCTCCTACCAGTTGACTCAGTCTGTTGATATCGTGACCGGAAGCATAGAAACAAACATTGGGTGCTAGATATACATCGTCCCCCAAAATAATGCAGTGGTTACTATGATAAGCTGGAAAGAACTGCGCCCCACGATTGATTGCCACATTATTGCCTATCCGAACCAGCCATGGATATTTTATGTAAATATTGTAATCAAAAAACACATTCTTGCCGCAACTTCCCAACGTTATTTTGAATCCAAAATTGCGGATAAAAGGTGGCATCAGATTCAAGAAACTATGAATTAGATGAATAACGTAAACAAACATTTGGTTAAATATGCGCATGCGTACTTGATTTGCTAGCAGATATCTCTTTAACCGTGACATCACTTTTTTCCCCCGTCAATCAGTTGTTCTAAAACAGTACAGATGTGGTCCACTTGTTCGACAGTTATTGTAGAAAATAGCGGTAAGCGAATTAGTCTAATGGAAACAGCATCTGTAATTTTAAGTTTACCATGCATACGGCCGTATTTACGGCCGGCTGGTGCACTATGCAGTGGCTGGTAGTGGAATACGGCGTTGACTCCTCTTTTATTCATTCCTTCCAGCACTTTTCTTTGTTCCTCTGCCGAATTCAAAAGGATGTAAAACATATGCGCGTTATGCCGGCATCCATCTGGAATAACGGGCAAGCGCAGTTTTCCTGCCTGCTCGAGCGGCAGAAGGTTTTGCCGGTACCTGTGCCATGCCGCCATGCGTTGCGCGGTAATTTCTTCCGCGGATTCTAGCTGCGCCAGCAAAAATGCCGCCTGCAGTTCACTGGGCAAATAGGACGAACCTATATCTACCCAGGTG
>JAKQPY010000193.1:0-55507 GCA_029564465.1 Bacteroidota bacterium
TATATTCGTATGCCACAGGCCGAAGTGTATCCGAACCCGGCGGTTGACGAAATTCGCATTGTATTGCCCAATGGGAATGGGTCGGCGGGGTATAATATTAAAATTTATTCGACCTCAGGGCAGTTGTTGATGGAAGAAAACACGGAGGCATCGAAGGATTTGTCTGTTAACATATCGGAACTGCCCGACGGGCACTACAGGGTGTTGATTTCGGGTGGAGGCAAGGTTTATGGGAGTGGGTTTGTGAAGGTAGGGAGGTGATGGCTGATGGCAAATGTCAGATATCAGATGTTTTGAAACGGTTTAGATGGAGGAGGTTGTTCTTGACAGAAGTATTCACATTTGACTTTTGACTTTTGACTTCTGACTTTTGACATGAAAAACTCCGTCGATGATTTTCAGAACAGAGAAAAGTAGAAATCAGTAAATCAGCGAAATGCCCACTTCTGAATTTTATATTCCATGAGTTTATTCTTTTCCAACGAATGTGATTACCTCATTGATAGCCCACAGGCGAATAAAGTCTATTTCGAAGTATTGCTTTCGAAATCGAGTGAAATCGAATTGACGCAATGTCTTACATTTTTTGAGGTAAAACCTTCGCCTGTAAATACATGACCCAGGTGTCCGCCACAATGGGCGCAAACTATTTCGGTGCGCTGACCGTCAGCATCGGGAATCCGCTTCACCGCACCGGGAATTTCGTCGTCGAAACTGGGCCAACCGCAATGCGATTCAAACTTATCGGAGCTTCGGTATAAGGCAGTACCGCATTGCCGGCAGGTATAGGTGCCCTCCTCGAAATGATTATAGAATTCTCCGGTAAACGGCCGCTCGGTGCCTTTGTGAAGGATGACACGTTTTTCTTCTTCACTCAGTGGCTTGTTCTGCGGGTTATGTTGGGCACATGAACTCATGGCTGCAAATATTATAAATACAAAAAACAGATGTTTCATTTTTCGTAAATAACCACCTTAAACCGTTTTTTGTTCATTTTTAGCGAACAGCCCGGTGGCAATAACCGCAATTATGAGTGATGCAAAAAAGCTGACGATGCGCGATGTCAGTACACCGTCGAGTCCGGTCATTATCCAGATAATCGTAAAAACTATTCCACCAATGATGGTAATAACGGCTGCTTTCCCGTGATAGCGTTTCCAAAACAGACTCAATAAAATAACCACCGAATAGGGACATCCGATGAGCGCCCAGACATAGCCTACCAGGCTGAAAATATTATCAGCACCCATACGGAATACCACGTAAGCCACAATGCATGCAATACATGCCAGCGAAGCGGTAATTATGCGTGAAATCATCAAATTCTTTTTATCGCTGATGCTTTGTTTCGTAAGTGGTTTGATTAAATTTTCGGAAAGTTCGGTTGACGAGAGAATCAGTAGCGAATCGGCAGTGGAAAGCATCGCAGCAATGGCACCGGTTATCAATATTGCGGCAAGCGCCGGTGGGAAAATAGTCATCATTACCCTGGGCATTACCTGTTCGGGGTCGCTTAAACCATCGGGGCCAAAAATTGCAAGACCTATCCAGCCAATACAGAGAGCTCCGGTATAGGCTATCAGCGTCCAGATAATTCCGATATTTCGGGCGCGACGTGCCTGTTTACGGTCTTTAATGGCCATAAAGCGCATGGTCAGCTGGGGTTGGCCTCCCAGATATCCAAAAAACCAGCTAAAACCGGTGGCAATAGCTAATCCCGCACCAAAACCCCCTGCCCCGCCCCATAAGCTGCTGTGAACACCCGGCTTCAGTTCCGATGCTTTAACAATGGCAGCCTGAATATTGTGTGCAAACAAATCGGGGTGCGACGAAATGTATATTATGCCAAAAATGGGTCCCAATATTAATGCTGCAATCATTACCAAAGCCTGAAGTGAATCGGTGTATGCAACCGACTGAAGTCCGCCATATAAAGTATATGGTAAAATTACAGCTACGGTAATAAGCATTCCTATCACCGGACTCAGGCCGAACATCACCTCAATGCTTTTGCCACCACCCAGAAATTGTGCAGCCACATAAAAGAAAAACACCAGAACAATAGTAATGCTACCGGTAAGCCGGATGGGTTTTGCAAATTCGCCATGCTTCTTGCTCAGATAATCGACAAAACTAATGGCATTATATTTTTCAGATTCCAAACGCAAACGCCACGAAAGCAAAGCCCACGCAGTAATAATACCTGCAACACATCCCACGGCTGTCCAAATCTCCAGCATACCAGTAGCATAAGCAGCCCCGGGAAGCCCAAGCAAAGCCCACGACGACTCACCGGTAGCCCGTTCCGAAAGCGCGGCCACCCATCCGGGCAGTTTACGACCTGCAATGGCATAGTCGCCCGCGCTTTTCACTTTTCGTCCCTGAAAGATACCCCAACCAATTAATATGGCAAGGTATGTGATAATCACGATCAAAAAAATGGCACTGCTTGTCATGTTACTTTAAGTTTAGCGAAAAATAAAAAAAATATTTGTACATTGTCTGCATAAAAATTAAACTAGAATATGCTGCGAAAATTTGCTTTTAGCCTGGTGTTATTACTGATGGGAATGTATCCACTATTACTTGTGGCACAATGGCATAGCACCTATTTCACCAAAGCTGCCCTACGAATAGATTACATGCACAGCGGAACCGCTGACACCGAGGCTGTTAATTTTGTCCGGTTTGTAAATGATAGCGTATGGGCAGGAAACCCGAACCGGTTGATCGACCCCTTTGGCTATGGGCGCTATATTGTTAAAGTATATGATGTGGCATCATCGAAACTGATTTTTACAACAGGGTTCTGTACCTTATTCGAAGAATGGCAGACAACCGAAGAAGCCCGGCTCATCAGTAAATCGTTCGAAGAATCAATAATTATCCCCTACCCCAAAGGCAAAACACGCATTGAGCTATGGTCGCGAAAACGTGACAACAGCATGACAAAAATTCAGGATTTTATGTATAGCCCCGATAGTGAAGTTGAACATTGTGGTAAAATTCCTGTAAAAATAACGAACTATCTGGCGAGTGGCAATTGTTCCAACCGGCTTGATATAGCTGTAGTTGCCGACGGCTACACCGCATCGGAAGCCGGAAAATTTCAGGACGATGCCAAAAGGCTCACCGATTTTTTACTGAACGACCCTGCCATCAAACCGATGCGCAACCTGATAAACGTTTATTTCATACTGCCCGCATCAATCGAAAGCGGCACCGATATTCCCGGTGAAGGCATTTGGGTAAACACTGCCCTGAACAGCCGGTTTTACACCTTTGGCAGCGACCGCTATCTCACCACAGCTTCATACCATAGGCTTCGCGATGTGGTATCGGATGTCCCCACCGATCAGATTATTGTGATTGTTAACACCGAACGTTATGGCGGTGGCGGTATTTATAATTTCTACAGCGTTACCTGCAGCAGCAATGCTTACGCCGGAAAGGTGCTGGCTCATGAATTCGGTCATGCTTTTGCCGCACTGGGCGATGAATACTACACTTCGGAAACCTCTTACATCGATTTCTATCCTCTCGATGTGGAACCTTATCAGCCCAATATCACCACCCTGATAAATTTCGACAGCAAGTGGAAGAAGATGATTAACGATAGTGTACCCGTACCCACGCCTGATGAATTTCAATACCGAAACATACTAGGAGTTTTCGAAGGAGGTGGTTACGTGGCCAAAGGTGTTTACCGACCTATGACTCATTGCCGGATGAAAGAACTCGACTCGCCATTCTGCAAAGTATGCACCGATGCAATACATAAAATGACAGACTACTATACAATAGAGAAATAAGCAAATCACAAGGGACTATTCCAATGTTCAGAAGGCTTTTAATACATTTGCACAATGAACCGATCAGTGAAAACTCTGGGCAGAGAACAGGAATTTGTGGTAATTAAAGAAAACTAATAAACGTATATCATGCTGAAATCGGGTAAACTACAGGTTATTTCGCCTCTCATGCTGGGCTTAATGCTCGTGCTTGTTTCATGTCGGTCGCAGACCACACAGTATTATTCGTGCGAGGGTAAAACACAGGGAACAATGTATCATATTACCTATGAGTACAATACCGATATACATACCGAAATCGACAGCATTCTGGTAGCATTCAGCGCCTCGCTCTCGAATTACAACCCCCAGTCTGTAGTTTCAAAATTCAACAACAACGATTCTGGTTTTGTTGCCGACACGATGCTGATACGCATGATAAACTTGTCGCGTGAGGTTTGGAGCAAAACCGGCGGGATGTTCGACATTACCATTGCACCGGTTGCAAATCTTTGGGGGTTTGGCTGGGAAAAAGTCAGTGTACCCGACACCACCAAACTATCCGAAGCCTTGCGCAACATGGGGATGGATAAAATTGTGATAAACGGAAATAAAGTCACAAAAACGGACCCCAATGTGACGATTATTACCAACGGCATCGCTCAGGGTTTATCGGTCGACTGCATGGCTGAATTCTTCGAAAAAAAAGGAATCCGCAATTACCTTATCGAAATAGGCGGAGAAATTGTAGCCGGAGGCACCAAGAAAAACGGTGAAATGTGGCGGATAGGTATTGATGAGCCCATAAAAGGCTCCGATTACAGCAACAGAGTAACCCAAACGGTGATTAACCTTAACGGGAAAGCGGTTTCGACATCGGGAAACTACCGTAAATTTGTTGAAATGAACGGGAGTCAACTCGGTCACAGTCTGAACCCCAAGACTGGATATCCGGCCACTACCGATATGTTGAGTGCCACGGTGATAGCCGACAACTGTGCCCTGGCCGATGCCTATGCCACGGCTTTCATGGTTATGGGCTTCGAAAAATCAATGGAGCTTGCCGACAAATTAACCGGCATCGAAGTATATTTTATTTACCTCGGAAGCGACAACTCTCACAAAGTGGCTTATTCGAAAGGGTTTACCAACTATTTTGCCGAATAGAGGAAGAATATTGTTGAACATTTTACGTGCTGCGCTGTTTTAATCCGTAAAGCAGTAAAAGCAGCATGAACAATCTCTTCACAGATTCAGAAAAATACACCGGAGACCTTAGGAAATTCGATGAAGTTCTGAGCTTTATCCCGTTTTTTACCGATATCGATGAAGACGATTATATAATTTATTATCCCGACAGGAAATTTCAATACACCAACCGCTTTAACGATTTTATTAAAACCTTGTTTGAGGCCGGTCTGGTAGAAGATTATCAGGATATGCTAGGCTATTTGAAAGATACAAGCTTCGACATGGAAGCATCGGGTTGCTACAGTGCCTGGGTGCGTGAAATGAACCGAACCATTTGCAGGCCTGATTTGCTCAATGCTGCCGGACTGCCATTCATTCGCAAGGCTTTTCTTACCCTGATCCGGCTCGAAAAAGTTATCCCCGGCTCATGGGGTATCGATGTGGAAGTGGGAACATGGCTAAAACTGTTGCGCCGGCTAAGCGCGATTAGAAGCGAAATGGCTGCCTGATTCCGCCATTCCAATAAAACTATCACAAAATATCTGACATAAAGTCAGTAACCAACACCCATTTCTGACAATTATTAAGTTCTCATTGACAGATTTACATATAAAATAGAGTAAAAGGCGAATGGCACATCAATTGCCAACAATGGAAAAAACAAATTTCATTACATAAAAAAAACATTACAATGGGAAAGATTATAGGAATAGACCTGGGAACCACCAACTCGTGCGTTTCGGTTATGGAAGGAAACGAACCGGTTGTTATCGCCAACAGCGAAGGAAAACGCACAACCCCTTCGATTGTAGCATTTGTCGAAAACGGAGAGCGCAAGGTTGGTGACCCCGCAAAACGTCAGGCAATCACCAACTCGAAAAAAACCATATACTCAATCAAACGATTTATGGGTGAGCGCTTCAGCAACCTAACGAAAGAAATTTCGCGGGTTCCCTATAAAGTTATTGCCGGTGAAAACGACACACCCCGGGTGGTTATCGACGACCGTAAATTTTCGCCTCAGGAAATTTCGGCAATGATATTACAAAAAATGAAGAAAACTGCCGAAGATTATTTGGGACAGGAAATCACCGAAGCCGTTATTACCGTTCCTGCTTATTTCAACGATTCGCAGCGTCAGGCCACCAAGGAAGCCGGCGAAATTGCTGGACTCAGGGTTGCCCGTATCATCAACGAACCAACAGCTGCTGCGTTAGCGTACGGTCTCGACAAAAAAAATAAGGACATGAAGGTTGCCGTTTTTGACCTCGGTGGAGGAACTTTCGATATATCGATACTTGAGCTGGGCGACGGTGTGTTCGAAGTTAAATCGACAAACGGCGACACCCACCTGGGAGGCGACGATTTCGACCACGTCATCATCGATTGGCTGGCCTCAGAATTTAAAAAAGATGAAGGTGTTGACCTGACCAAAGACCCAATGGCTATGCAACGCCTGAAAGAAGCTGCCGAAAAAGCCAAAATAGAATTATCGAGCTCGGTGTCAACCGAAATCAATCTCCCTTACATTATGCCAGTTGACGGCATTCCAAAGCATCTGGTAAAAACACTCACACGGGCCAAATTTGAACAACTTGCCGATGCGCTTATCAATGCTACTATCGAACCATGCCGAAAGGCACTCCGCGATGCCGGCTACACCACCTCCGATATTGATGAAGTAATTCTTGTAGGAGGCTCAACACGTATTCCTGCAATTCAAAAGAAAGTAGAAGACTTCTTCGGTAAAGTTCCATCGAAAGGCGTTAACCCCGACGAAGTGGTGGCAGTAGGCGCCGCTATTCAGGGAGGCGTGCTTACAGGCGAAGTAAAAGACGTGCTTCTGCTCGATGTTACCCCGTTGTCGCTCGGTATCGAAACACTGGGCGGCGTGATGACCAAACTTATCGAAGCCAATACCACCATTCCGAGTAAGAAAACCGAAACTTTTACCACGGCCGCCGACAACCAGCCATCGGTCGAAATTCACGTACTGCAGGGTGAACGCAGTATGGCCCGCGATAACAAAACCATCGGGCGCTTTCACCTTGACGGAATTCCACCCGCCATGCGTGGCACGCCTCAAATTGAAGTCACCTTCGATATTGATGCCAATGGTATCCTGAAAGTGTCGGCTAAAGACAAAGGCACAGGCAAAGAACAAACCATCCGGATTGAAGCCTCATCAGGCCTCAGTGACGACGAAATTAAACGCATGAAGGCCGAAGCCGAAGCCAATGCCGAAATGGACCGCAAAGCCCGCGAACGTATAGACAAAATAAACAAAGCTGACAGTGTGATTTTCGAAACCGAAAAACAACTGAAAGAATTCGGCGATAAAATTCCGGAAGACAAACGCAAGCCTATCGATACTGCCCTTGATACCCTCAAGGAAGCGCATAAAAATCAGGACATCGATGCCATCGACAAGGCCATCGAACAATTAAACAGTGCATTTCAGGCTGCATCACAGGATATGTACAACGCACAGCAGCAACAACAACAGCCCGGTGCAGGTGCAAATTCGCAACAAAGCGCATCTTCGGGTCAACAGGAACAGGAAGTTACCGATGTTGACTTCGAAGAAGTAAAATAGGTGTTTTTTTCATAAGGGGTTTGGTTTACGAAGCAGGCTTAATGCCTGCTTCATTTTTTTACATCACACCAAAATTAACCGGGCAGTACAAAATCGGGGTTCAAATAAATCAAAGTTGGGAAAAGGGATTCTTGCAAAACCCATCAGACCAGTATCCGGCATTATTTCTTTAAAACCACCAGATATTTTGTATTACTCCAAAACTCCCGGGGCCGTGTAATAATCAGATTGTTGATATAGTCGGGCGGACCATCAAACTTATACGAAAACGAAGGGTGCACCGAAAGCAATTTGGCGCTGCGGCAATTCAGCGGTATTTTGCGGGTTTCGCTGATTACTACTTTATTGAATTCCTCTTTGTCGAAATCTTCGTTTACCAGATAAATACCACCTACCCCAAGAACACCACCTGCCGAAGAAATGATATCCAGAACCGTGAGTTCCCCAGCCGTACCGGCTATATAATACCCGGTGTTCATCATATTTTCGTGTTCAGCAATTTTTTCCTGCTGACGTTGATTTGCCTGATTCAGCGAATCGATGGAGTGCTGAAGCAATACAAAGCGGGAACTCATTTTTTTCAACTGTTCGTTTAACTGATTTATTTCGGTTTCCTGACGATCGACAATCAGGGTAAAATTATCAATCACCTGTTGCAGTTCCTCCGAATAAATCACTGACTCCGAAAGCTTGCGGTTTAACAAATCGATGGTTCTGCGGTTCTTATCCATCAGTTCATTAATCAAAAGAATATCACGGCTGATACTTTCGATTTCGGTACTATTGAGTTCCACATCGACTGCAGCCAACGAAATGATGTTTTCTTTTTGTTTGATGAGCTCCAGGTTAACACTAATTTCGTTCAGTGTTCCCACAAAGCTCTTAATGGCTTCGTCTTTTTCGCTTTCCTGTTTCTTAAGGTTTTTGTTTTCGCTCTGCAATTTAGCCAACTGATCCTGCAAGTCTTTTTCCTTTGGTGAGGTAGCCAGTTCTCCGCACGAAAAGGCAAATAATCCGAATGCAACGCAAAAAAGTAATACTTTCATAAAATGGTTTATCACAAATCATTAAAACGCAAAAATAGCAGGCTTGTTATTATTACAACATTACTTTTTTGTTAAAATCAAATTTAATTTCTCCCGTAAGGATTTACCCGAAACAATTAATTCATCGTTGCGCGGAAAGCTTTCCGATTTACGGCATTGGTCGAGCCAGTACATGGTTGTGTCGAGCTGTGTAGATGCCTGACGCAAAAACTCGTTGCTTTCCGAAGGTTTTGCCGCAGTTTTGCAGAGTTGCAGGTTGCTACTTATACCCACTGCGGAATCAAGGATTTTAGTGGCAATACTTTCTTTTTTCATGCGGATAAGATTATCGCTGAAATCAATTACTCCTATGGTAAATTCAAGCGATTCCCTGAGAAATGGTGTAGAAATATGCTCCTTCATGTTAACTGGTTTTAGTTATACAAAAATAGTTTAAGAATCGGTTTGGACAATTATTTTATGGATATTACATCAGAACAAAAAGTTAACAATACTTGCTAAAATCCTTATCAAATCTCAATTTAAATTTCTTAACGTTTTCTTAACATATTTTTTTTGTTTGGCTATTGCATATTAATTTTATTTCGGTATTTTTGTACCGATTTAGTTAATTAAAAATAATACCACGATGAAAACAATAGATTTTAACCAACGATTAATCGGAGCTCAAGCCAGCCTAAGATATTATGCCTTAACCCTGACAAACAACGAAGACGATGCACTAGACCTGGTTCAGGAAACCTATCTGAAAGTTCTTTCGAATACCGAAAAATACAAGGATGACAACAACTTTAAGGCATGGTTGTTCACAATAATGAAAAACACTTACATTAACAGTTACAATAAACTATCGACAAAAAAGACCATTCGCGACAACAGTGAAGATGAGTATTTACTCCGCAACACACAGGTTGATGACATCACCCCTGACTCTGAATTCGGGGAATCAGAAATCAACAAAGCGGTAAACAATCTCGAAGATGAGTACAGAATTCCTTTCAGCAGTTTTGTAAACGGCTTCAAATACCACGAGATAGCCGAGCGCATGGGTCTTCCGATCGGAACTGTTAAAAGTCGCATCTACTTTGCCCGCAAAAAACTCATGGAACAATTGGTTGACTTCAGATAGACAAATTCGCAATTCGTTAACCTCAACAAAAGCCCGGCCACTAATCCGGGCTTTGTTTTTGCAGTATTGTTAATAATAATAACTTAAAATTTTGAGCCATGTCGAAAATTTTATTTATTTGTACACCAAACCAATTCTGACTGCAATGAAAAAGACAATTGCACTTTTGTTATCAATTTCGATTGGACTTTCGGTTTTCGCGCAGTCAGCACTTAAAAAAGCCATTGTATCCTACGAACGGGAGCAATATTATGCCTGTATTAAGAAACTGGAGCCCCTTGCCGATAACGATAAAACCGAAACTGAATTAAAAGCCCGAGCATCCTTTTACACCGGTATGTCGTACTTGAGACTTTCGAATCCTGCGGTTGCCATTGGATATCTGAGTAAAGCCATAGCCATCAGCGATAAAATTCCCGAAGCCTATCTGTATCTTGGTGAAGCCATGCAGATGATGGAGCAATTCGATGAAGCCGAAAAACATTACAAATATTTTCTGACCATACAACCAAACGATAGTATTGCGACACTTAAGTTAAAAAGTTTAGAATACTGTCGTCAGCAAATGAAAAATCCGACTTCATATCAGGTACAGATAATGCCCAGTTTCAATACAGCCGAAATGGACTACTCGCCTTTTTTTGATGGAAAAGATTTTCATTCGGTGTATTTTACTAGCTCCCGTTTCCTTGAGAACCATGCTAAAACCAATAAGGAATCGGGGGAACCCTATTCCAACATCTATGTAACCAACGAATCGAAGAACGGATTCTGGTCGTTTCCTGAAAAAATTGACGGCGATATCAATACCATTTTCGATGAAGGAACTGCTTCGCTGAACCGCCAGTCGAAGAATTTATATTTTACGCGCTGCACATACAACCGCAATAAAGACAAAGCCTGCCGCATTTATGTGGCAAAAAAAGCGGGAACAACATGGACACAGGCTGAAATTCTTCCCATTGCCGGTTTACCTGCCAATGTTTCGGTAGGTCATCCCTGCATTTCGCATGATGAATTAACATTATATTTTGTTGCCGACAGTTTACTGGGCGGCTATGGAGGAAAAGACATTTATAAGCTTACCCGTGCAAAACGCGCTGATTTTTTCGGTGCTCCGCAGAATCTGGGGCCCGATATCAATACCCGAGGCGACGAGAGCTATCCCTATGTGCGCTACGATAATACATTGTATTTTGCTTCGAACGGACAGCTTGGCATGGGTGGATACGACATTTTCAAAGCAAAGCAAACAGGCCCTGCAAGCTATACCATCGAAAACATGGGATTCCCCGTAAACACTTCGCACGACGACTTTGGCATAGTATTTATGGACGATGATGAAGAAGGTTATTTGACTTCAGAACGAAAAGGAGGCATGGGAAAAGCCGACATATATCATTTTGTTTTACCGAAACTTGAATTCGATGTTTCCGGAATTATATGGGACAAAAAAAGTAATTCCTGTATGAAAGGAGTAAAAGTTTATCTGCTCGACGACTCAAATAAACTGATTGACGAAGCAATTACAGGCGAAGGCGGGCAATATCGCTTTGTTCTTGAGAAAAACCGAAAATATGTTATTTATGTAAGTCATCCGGGATATCAATTGGAAAAATTTGAGATAGAGACAATTAACCTGAATGAAAGCAGGCATTTTACCCGAGAATTTTTCATTGTTAAATAAGAATCTTAATGTATATTTGAAAAATTTTTTTTATGAAAAAATTACTGTTAATCCTACTGGTCCTTGCAAATACGATGGTGTTTGCGCAGCAATCGCTCATTGAAAAAGGCAATGAGGCTTATGGCAACTATATGTTCGAAATTGCTGCCGACTATTATGAGAAAGCACTACCGGCTATTAAAACTGATGAAGAAAAAGCGCTTATCAGCCTTAAACTGGGTATTTGCTATTTCGAGATTGGTAAATTCGCACAGGCTGAAGCCTCATTTAGTAAAGCTTTTACACTCACCCTGTACAATAAGGTTGACAATCCTGAATTAAACAAAGCTGAGGTACTGCT
Organism: Bacteroidota bacterium; assembly: GCA_029564465.1. Lineage (GTDB taxonomy): Bacteria > Bacteroidota > Bacteroidia > Bacteroidales > ML635J-15 > JAGOEF01. The sequence continues at coordinate 11,781 of JAKQPY010000193.1, forward strand.
TAAATATGCCGACGCACTTCGCATGAGTGCAAACTACGAAAAGGCAATAGACATTTACGATTTATTTCTGAAAAGTTCTCCGAATGATTACAGGGCTATAAATGGGAAAGAGTCATGTATGAACGCTCCCAAATGGATTACCCGCCCCACCCGCTATAAAGTTACTAATGTTGCATCGTTTAACTCAGCTAAGCTTGATTTTGCTCCTACATGGGCCAGTAAAGACTACCGCAGTTTATTCTTCACCACCTCGCGTGATGGAACGATGGGAAACCGCAGCAACTACAAATCGGGTCAAAAGTTCACTGACCTATTCGAAGTGGCCCAGGACAGAAAAAATACCTGGAGCGAACCCATACCCGTTACCGGGGAAGTAAACTCAGAATTTGATGAAGGAGCTTCATTTGTAAGTTCAAAGGGAACAGAAATTCTTTTTACACGTTGCGAGGCGGGTAAAGATATCGACAAACCCTGCCGGATATTCCTGACTACTAAAAGAGGAAATGCATGGGGAACACCGGTAGAAATTGCCATCGAAGGTTTTGCTGGTTGGGAAGTAGGATATCCCACCCTAAGCAAACAAGGAAATGTGATAGTTTTTGCCAGTAATAAAGCCGGTGGTTATGGTGCCATGGACCTTTACAAGGGTAATTTCGATATTAAAACTGCCAGTGTTACAGCGCCTATGAACCTCGGTTTTAATGTAAATACCGTAGGCGACGAAGTTTTCCCATTTTTAAAGGACGACGGGAAACTGTATTTTTCTTCGGATGGCCGTGGAGGTATGGGAGGCCTTGATATTTTCGTTGCCCAGCCCGATGGCAATGGTATGTTTAAAGAATCTGAAAATATGCGTTACCCCATCAATTCTTCCTACGACGACTTCGGAATAATCTTTAAGGGCAGCAGCGAAGAAGGGTATTTTTCGTCGAACCGCCCGGGCGGTAAAGGTGGCGACGATATCTACAGTTTCATGCTTCCTCCTCTGGTGGTTAAGGTTCAGGGATTCGTGAAAGACACAACCGACCTTACTAAAATTGTAAGGCTTAAAGATGCCACCGTAACTTTACTCGACGAGCAAAGCATCGTAAAAGAAATGAAATCGGATGCCAACGGAGCTTACCAGTTCGAATTAGAAGTGAATAAAAACTATACCTTGAAAGCCATGGTTGACGAAAATTATTTTGCCAACTCGGTTTCGTTTACAACCAAAGGTGTTGAGTACGACACGGTAATTTACATTGATCTGAACCTGGCTAAAATTCCGTTAATTATTGAGCTTCCCAATATTGAATACGACCTGGGCAAGGCAACACTTCGTCCTGAAAGTACTGTTTCGCTTGACGGGCTTGTGAAGACCCTGAACGACAACCCGCACATTACCATTGAGATGCGTGCCCACACCGACTACCGCGATACAGACGAAAGGAATCAGATTCTTTCGGAGAACCGCGCCAAATCGTGCGTTGATTACTTAATTATGAAAGGAATCGACCCTGAACGCCTCAGTTGGAAAGGATTTGGTGAATCGTCGCCCAAGGTGGTTAATGCAAACGATGCTGCACGCAACCCCTTCCTGAAAGAAGGCGATGTGCTTACCCCTGCATTTATCGACAAATTGCCGAAGAAAGATCAGCAGGAAGCTGCCCATCAGTTGAATCGCCGTACCGAATTCAGCGTATTACGTAAAGACTGGAATCTCGAAGACAAATATGTGGTTCCTGAACCTCAACCCGAAGAAAACCAGCAACGTAAGCCAAAAGACAAAACGGGAGAGTTTTAGGGAAATCTCCGAAACGATACAGTGCCTGTGTTGATAACAACATGGGCACTTCTTTTTCAGGTTACAACAGAATAATTACCTTTGCGCACCAACCGACAATAAGTGGAATGAACGAACAGGAAAAATACTCCCAACGGGGTGTTTCGGCAGCCAAAGAAGATGTGCATGCCGCTTTGAAAAATATTGATAAAGGGCTTTATCCCAAAGCTTTTTGCAAAATCATACCTGATGTTCTGGGCGGCGACCCATTGTATTGCAACATAATGCATGCCGATGGTGCCGGTACAAAATCGTCGCTGGCCTATCTGTACTGGCGTGAGACAGGCGACATTAGTGTATGGAAAGGCATTGCCCGCGATGCTATAGTTATGAATACCGACGATTTAATCTGCGTAGGCGCGACCAATGTCCCCATTTTATTGTCGTCCACCATTGGGAGGAACAAACGACTGATACCCGGTGAAGTAATCACTGCCATCATCAATGGCACCGAAGAAATTTGTGAGGAATTCCGGCAAATGGGTATCGAAATGGTGCTTACCGGCGGAGAAACTGCCGATGTGGGCGATTTGGTGAGAACCATTATTGTTGACTCGACGGTGTGTGCCAGAATGCCACGTAAGCAGGTGATAACCAACGAAAAAATTGCATCTGGCGATGTTATTGTCGGGTTGGCATCATTTGGCAAGGCCAATTACGAAGCAGAATACAATGGAGGAATGGGAAGTAATGGGCTCACTTCGGCGCGGCATGACGTGTTTGCACACTACCTTGCCGAAAATTACCCCGAAAGCTTCGACAACAGCCTGAGTGATGAACTCGTGTACTGCGGAAACTACCGACTAACCGACCCAACAGATGTTGACGGTGTTGACGCCGGGAAAATGGTACTCTCTCCAACCCGTACCTATGCACCTGTAATAAAAGCCGTATTAGACGAAATGCACGATGCAATTCATGGTTTGATTCATTGCAGTGGTGGAGCTCAGACAAAAGTTCTCAATTTTGTTGACAATATGCATATTGTAAAAAACAATATGTTCCCTACCCCTCCCTTGTTCAGTATGATTCAAAAAGCTTCGGGAACCTCGTGGCACGAAATGTACAAGGTGTTCAATATGGGCCACCGGTTCGAGATTTATATTGACGAAAAAAGCGCTGACAAGTTAATCAGCATCAGCAGGTCGTTTGGTGTGGATGCCCGCGTGGTTGGGTACTGCGTAAGTGCCCGTAGCAAATCGTTGCGTATCGAGTCGGATAATGGGATTTTTGAATATTGATTTTTGATAAAGTTTTAATATGGCAGATAATTTAATGATTGAAAAGCTCGAAGGTGTAAAAAAACGCTTCGAGGAAGTAAAACGACTCATTGCCGACCCTTCGGTGATGTCGGATATGGATAAATATATTAAGCTCAATAAGGAGTTTAAAGACCTGAACCCGATTATCGCGGCTTTTGACGAATACATGCTGGTTCTGGCCAATATTGATGATGCACGCAAAATTTTGTCGGTTGAGAAAGACGAAGAAATGCGCGAAATGGCCAAAGAAGAACTCGATATGCTGTTGCAGAAAGTAGAACCGATGGAAGAGAGTATCCGTCTGATGCTGATTCCCAAAGACCCGGAAGATGAAAAGAGTGCAATTCTCGAAATACGTGCAGGAACCGGTGGCGACGAAGCCAGTATTTTTGCCGGTGATCTGTTTCGTATGTACACCAAATTTTGTGAAATAAAAGGGTGGAAAATGGAAGTCAGCCGCATTGCTGAAGGCACACAGGGAGGTTATAAAGAAATTGTGGTCAGCGTTAGCGGCGAAGGTGTTTATGGTGTGCTAAAGTATGAATCGGGAGTTCATCGGGTGCAACGCGTACCTCAAACCGAAACACAGGGCAGGGTTCATACATCGGCAGCCTCGGTAGCTGTGCTGCCCGAAGCCGAAGATTTCGACATACAACTGAATCAGGCCGATATCAAACGCGATGAGTATTGTTCGTCAGGTCCCGGAGGTCAGAGTGTGAACACCACCTATTCAGCCATCAGACTTACCCACATTCCAACCGGAGTTGTGGTAACCTGTCAGGACGAAAAATCGAAGATGAAAAATCTCGAGAAAGCCATGAAAGAGTTAAGAACGAGACTTTATAATCTGGAATATCAAAAATATCTCGACAACATTGCCAGTAAACGGAAAACCATGGTTTCGACCGGAGACCGTTCGGCAAAAATCAGAACATACAACTATCCACAGGCACGGGTGACCGACCACCGTATCGGTCTTACACTCTATAATTTACCTGCTGTTATGGATGGAGCCATTCAGGAAATCATCGACCAGTTGAATATGGCCGAAAATGCAGAACGACTCAAAGAAGCCAGCGAAAATTAAGCATTACATACTATGAATTACCAGCAACTTTTTGAACAAATCACAAAAAAGCGCAGTTTTCTGTGCGTAGGACTCGACAGTGATATTAAAAAAATTCCTGCACACCTGATGCAATCCGAAGACCCTGTTTTCGAATTCAATAAAGCCATAATCGATGCCACGGCACCTTATTCGGTCGCCTTCAAACCCAATCTGGCATTTTACGAATCGCTGGGATCGACAGGCATGCTCAGTTTCGAAAAAACCATTCGGTATTGTCGCGAAAACTATCCTGAAATCTTTTTGATTGCGGATGCCAAACGGGGAGATATCGGAAATACTTCGGGTTTGTATGCACGGGCCTTTTTCGAAAGCCTTGATGTGGACGCCATCACTGTGGCTCCCTATATGGGCGAAGATTCTGTCACACCTTTTCTGGCCTATCCCGGAAAATGGGTAATACTTCTTGCACTGACTTCAAATAAAGGAGCTGACGATTTTCAGTATGTTACCCAGGATGGCAAGCGCCTCTTCGAAAAGGTACTCGAAAAATCACAGCAATGGGCCGACCAGAACAGTATGATGTATGTGGTTGGAGCAACCCGTGCCGAGATGTTGAGCGATATCAGGAAAATTGTTCCCGGTCACTTTCTGTTGGTGCCCGGTGTCGGAGCGCAAGGTGGAAGTCTCAGCGAAGTAGCAAAATATGGCATGAACAGCCATTGTGGATTGCTGGTAAATTCATCACGAAATATCATTTTTGCCGATAATTCCGAAAAATTTGCAGAATTTGCAGCCCGTGAGGCAGCTAACATGCAACATGAAATGGATGAATTAATGAAAATGCACTCCATATAATTTTAAGTTTGCGCGTAAATATCAAAGATTTTGTCAATCTTTTTCCTCCACAATTTTTAATTGTGATTTTTGGTAAACAATTTTATTAAAAATCTGTTAATTTTATTGTTTTATTAAAACTCGACCAATGAGCCAAATAAAAACCAGAAGAGGTTTAAACATCCGGCTACAAGGAGCAGCTATATGTGAAATAATAATGCAGGATAAATCGCCTGAAATTTTCGCGATACATCCTTCCGATTTTCAAGGTCTTATCTCAAAACCCGCCATTCAACCCGGTGATAAAATTCAGCGCGGTGAAGCAGTATGTTTTGATAAAAACAATCCTGAAATCCGGCTGGTTTCTCCCGTATCGGGCATCCTTACCGATATTGTACGGGGCGAAAAACGAAAAATCCTGCAGTATTTGATTACACCCGATGGCACGAATGCTGCAGTCAAACTACAGGCTCCGGAAGAAAACTGTTCTTCCGAAGATGCCTGGGAGTTCCTGAGCGTTTCCGGCTTTGCACCCTATATCATGCAACGCCCTTATGGAGTTATTGCCATACCGGGTACAATTTCTGATGATATTTTCATATCGTTTTTCGATACAGCCCCGTTAGCTCCCGATTATGAATTTATTTTCGGAGAATCCGGTGCAACAATATTAAAGGGATTTAAACTACTCAGTAAAATTACCCGTGGTAAAATTCATGCCGCTTTTAAACAAGGCAGCAGGCTTGCCGAAGAATTTAAGTCACTTTCATTCATCGAGCTTCATTATGTTTCGGGTCCCCACCCTGCCGGAAATACGGGTACAGTTATTAATAAAGTACGACCCATAAACAAAGGAGACCTGATATTTACGATTCAGCCCTCCGATGTTTATGCCTTAGGCAAAACCATCGAAACCGGTGAATACTATAGCCAAAGAATTATTGCCCTCACAGGTTCAGAAGCCCAGCGACCCGCATATTACAGTACAATTCAGGGCGCCAGCCTGAAAAATATACTGAGCAACAATGTGGCATCCGAAAATGTCAGGGTAATCAGTGGCAATGTACTTACAGGAAGTATTTGCGGAGAGACGCCATTTTTAAGTATGACACACAGTCAGGTTACTGTAATACCTGAAGGTAAAAAATTTGAAATGCTGGGATGGATCATGCCGGGTTTTTCGAAGTTCAGTAATTCAAGAACCTATTTTTCGTGGCTATTCACAAAAAAACAATACCGTATCGATACTAATCTTAAGGGTGGTGTCCGTAATTACGTGATGACCGGTGAATACGAAAAAGTTTGTCCGCTCGATATTTATCCTCAGCACCTCATCAAATCCATCATTGTAAAAGATATTGACAAAATGGAACAACTGGGTATATATGAGGTAATCGAGGAAGATTTGGCGCTATGCGAGTTTGTTTGTACGTCGAAGACCGAAGTACAGGCAATTTTGCGCGAAGGCCTCGACATGATGAGAAAAGAAATGAACTGATCACATAAAAAGCACATGGTATGAAATCAGTAAGAAGACTGGTTGATAAAGTTAAACCAAATTTCGAAAAAGGCGGAAAGTTGTATTTTGCACATTCGTTTTTCGATGCTTTCGAAACTTTCCTTTTTGTTCCCGACAAGGTAACCCGACAAGGAGCCCATATCAGGGATGCCATCGACATGAAGCGCACAATGATTTTGGTAGTTATGGCCCTGTTTCCCGCTTTTCTGTTTGGTATTTGGAACACAGGCTACCAGCATTTTATCAGCATGGGAGTTGCGGCCGGGTTCTGGCAAATTGTCGGATATGGCTTATTGAAGGTAATTCCCCTGTATCTGGTGACCTATGGCGTCGGCATTGGTATTGAGGTAATTATAGCCCAGATAAACAAACACGAGGTGAACGAGGGTGTGTTTGTCACTGCATTTCTGATTCCTTTATTGTTACCTGCCGACATTCCATTATGGATGGTTGCCCTGGCTACCGGCTTTGCTGTGTTGATTGGGAAAGAGGTCTTTGGTGGAACCGGAATGAACATTCTTAATCCTGCCTTGCTTGCCCGTGCGTTCCTGTTTTTTGCCTATCCTGCCTGGATGTCAGGCGACAAGGTGTGGGTTTCGGGGCTAATAAAAGGAGATGGCGTTGTGGATGGTTTCACGGGAGCAACTCCGCTTGCTCAGGCTGCTGCCGGAAATACTTCGTTTGTAGATGGCTTTGGGAATCACCTTTCGACACTCGACCTGATTGTTGGGGCAATACCCGGCTCAATCGGTGAAACATCGAAAATTGCCATTATGCTCGGTGCGATAATATTACTGTTTACGGGAATTGCCAGCTGGAGGGTAATGATATCGATGCTTTTTGGTGGTATGGCAGCCGGAATTATTATGAATCTTACCGCGGTAAATCCCTTTATGGCAATTCCATTTTACGACCACCTGCTGATCGGTAGCTTCATGTTCGGGATGGTCTTTATGGCCACCGATCCGGTTACTGCAGCACAAACCAATACAGGAAAATATATTTATGGCTTTCTGATTGGGATAATGGTTATCATAATCCGGGTTCTCAATCCGGCCTACCCCGAAGGAACCATGCTGGCCATTCTGCTGATGAATGTATTCGCACCCCTAATCGACCATTACGTGGTGCAATCGAATATTAACCGGAGATTGAAACGTGTAAAAAAAGTAAAAGCTTAAGCCATGGATAGAAACAGTAACAGCTACATTTTTATTTATTCAATAATAATGGTAGTAGTGGTGGCACTGGCACTTTCGTTTGTTGCAACCACACTGAAACCTAAACAAGAGAAAAATATTGCCGTCGAAAAAAAGAGGAATATTCTTTCAGCCATTCACATAGAATCGTCTGCAGACAATGCGGAATTGCTTTTCGATAAATATATTACGAAAATGCTGGTGGTCGATGTTCAGGGTAATCCGGTAAACGGTATCGATGCCTTTACTATTGACCTGAAAACCGAGCTTCACAAACAAGATGCTGAACGTCATTTACCTGTGTATATTGCCAAAATCGATGACGGTTCGACAAAGTACATTTTTCCCTTATATGGAAAAGGTTTGTGGGGTCCGATATGGGGTTATATTGCCGTAAACGACGATATGAACAGTGTTTACGGAACTGTATTCGCACACAAAGGAGAAACACCCGGACTTGGCGCCGAAATCGAAACTAAAGAATTTCAGAAACAGTTCGATGGTAAGACCTTGTTCAACAGCGATTCAGTTTTTGTGTCGATTCTGGTACTAAAAGATGGCCAGACCGGTGCAGAAGAGCACAGTGTTGATGCCATTTCGGGTGGAACCATTACCAGCAAGGGACTGGAACTTATGCTGAGTGATTGCTTAAAACAATACATGAATTTTTTCACAAAAAATAAATAGGCTATGGCTTTTAAAAACTGGAGGCTGATCACCGATCCGATTAATAAGAACAACCCCATTACTGTGCAGGTTCTGGGAATTTGCTCTGCACTTGCCATTACAGTTAAACTGCAACCGGCTGTTGTTATGGCACTGAGTGTTATCTTTGTTGTGGCCATGTCGAATGTGATTATTTCGCTGCTACGGAACACCATCCCCAACCGTATCCGCATTATTGTGCAGCTGGTAATTGTTGCTGCACTCGTAATAATTGTTGATGAGTTGCTTAAAGCCTATGTTTTCGATATCAGCAAGCAACTCAGCGTGTTTGTAGGATTGATTATTACCAACTGTATTATTATGGGTCGGCTCGAAGCTTTTGCCCTGGCAAATAAGCCCTGGCAGAGTTTTCTTGATGGTGTGGGCAACGGGGCGGGTTACGGTGTTATTCTCGTAATTGTAGCCTTTTTCAGGGAGTTGCTGGGTAGCGGAACCCTATGGAATTACAAGGTTATACCCCAGTCGTGGTACGATGCAGGTTATGCGAACAACGGGCTGATAATATTGCCACCTATGGCACTCATCATCTTAGGTATTATCATCTGGATTCAACGTAGTCGAAACAAAGAGCTATCGGATAATTAAACTGCTAAACTTCAAAAATTATGGAAAATCTTATTAATATTTTCATCAAGAGTATTTTTGTTGAGAACATGATTTTTGCCTTTTTTCTGGGCATGTGTTCCTATCTGGCAGTATCCAAAACCGTCAAGACTTCGGTAGGCTTAGGTATTGCGGTGGTATTTGTTTTGGTAATTACAGTGCCTGTAAACTACCTTCTCGAAAACTACATGCTTAAAAAAGGTGCCTTAGCCTGGATTAGTTCAGACTTTGCCGACCTTGATCTCGGCTTTCTACGCTTTATTATTTACATTGCTGTGATTGCCTCGATGGTACAGCTAGTCGAAATGATTGTTGAAAAATTTGCACCGGCACTGTATAACTCCTTAGGTATTTTTCTCCCGCTTATAGCCGTAAACTGTGCCATATTGGGAGGTTCGCTGTTTATGGCCGAAAGGGAATATGCCAACGTGGCTGAGGCCACTGTTTTTGGACTGGGAAGTGGAGTTGGCTGGTTCCTGGCAATTGTGGGAATTGCTGCCATACGCGAAAAAATTCAATATTCACATGTGCCTAAGGCATTAAAAGGACTGGGCATTACTTTTATTATTACAGGTCTTATGGGACTTGCCTTTATGGGTTTTATGGGTATCAAACTTTAATTGATTTTGTATGATTGTTTTAGCTGCAACTACAACCATGATTCTGGTCACCAGTGTAATCGTATTTTTATTGATAACCCTGTTGCTGGTCGCAATTCTGCTTTATGCCAAAAAGAAATTAACTCCCGAAGGCAAGGTAAAGTTGATAATCAACGAAACTGAAACTATAGAGGTAGAACCGGGAAGTAGTATCCTTTCGACCCTGAGTAACCAGAAAATTCTATTACCCTCGGCTTGCGGAGGCGGTGGAACCTGCGGAATGTGTAAATGCCGTGTCATAGAAGGTGGCGGCAGCATTCTTCCTACCGAAACCGGATTTTTCACGCGTAAAGAACAGCAAAACTACTGGCGACTGGGATGTCAGGTTAAAGTGCGGCAAGATATGCGCATCGAAATTCCTGAAGAAGTAATAGGTATCAAAAAATGGGAATGCGAAGTGGTCAGCAACCGTAATGTAGCCACCTTTATCAAAGAATTTGTTGTTAAACTTCCCGAAGGAGAAATTCTGAATTTTAAATCAGGTGGATACATTCAGATTGATGTTCCAAAGCTTGATGTCGATTTTTCGAAAGACATCGATGTGGATGAAGAATATCGTGACGAATGGGACAAATTCAATATGTGGAGCCTGAAAATGAAAAACACCGAAGAGACCTTCCGTGCCTATTCCATGGCCAACCACCCAGCCGAGAACAATATAATCATGTTGAACATCCGTATTGCCACTCCTCCCTGGGATCGCAAGAAAGGAAGTTTTATGTCCGTTAATCCAGGCATTTGTTCCTCTTTTATTTTCTCTCGCAAACCCGGCGATAAAGTGCTTATTTCGGGTCCTTATGGCGAGTTTTTCATAAAAGACACCCAGCGCGAAATGATGTTTATTGGAGGTGGTGCAGGTATGGCTCCCATGCGCTCACATATTTTCAACCTGTTCCATACGGTGAAAACATCGCGAAAAGCTACGTTCTGGTACGGAGCCCGTTCGAAACGTGAAATTTTTTATGAAGATGAATTTAAGAACATTGAGAACAATTTCCCGAATTTCAGTTTTAACATTGCTTTATCGGAACCCAAAGCCGAAGACAACTGGAATGGTTATGTGGGCTTCATCCATCAGGTGATTCTCGATAATTATTTAAGCAAACACAGCGAACCCGAAGAAATTGAATATTATCTGTGCGGTCCTCCCCTTATGAACGATGCCGTATTGAAAATGCTTGATAATCTGGGTGTTCCAAAAGAAATGATTGCATTCGACGATTTCGGCGGGTAGACAAATTTGATTTTGCTTTGAAATTATCAAGCTAAGTAGATTTGTTCATTAATATTTGCCTTGAACAAACTTTGTGCGTTGCATTTGTAAAATATTCAATTAACACCAAATAGACTTCGTGCAACACTGAATTCACCCCTCGCCTAAACCACAATCAAATAAAATAAGAGTATTTCAGTTGAAAATATATTTGTTAAAATTTTGACATTGAATGCTATTATACAACAGAAGATTACTCGCTGCGCGAATTAAAATTTCATCATAATTGGGCATGTGCGAATGTTTCCGAAGTAAGCCACTATAAGATTACTCGCTGCGCGCGTGATCTTACAGAGGGGGGGGAACTCAAACATAAAACCGGGCTTTGCTACGCAAATCACGGTTTTATCATAAAAGAGTATGCTCGAACAAGTTCGGCATACCCTTTTATGATAAAACCTGCCGCATACTGCGGCAGGTTTTATGTTTGTCGGGGTAGTAAGATTCGAACTTACGACCCCCTGGTCCCAAACCAGGTGCGCTAACCGGACTGCGCTATACCCCGTTCTGATTAATAAATCAATCAGGCTGCAAAAGTAATAAGTTTTAGCAATATTCAAATCGGGTGAAATAATATTTCTATTTTTGCATTCGATTCTTTGCTTTATGATTCATTTCCGCATTGTACTTATGGTATTGGGCATGCTGCTGGGCGTGGAATCCATTTTTCTATTGCTTTCGGCCGGAATTGCTATTTATTATTCTGGAAACGACATCGTATCGCTGTTGGCTACTTCCGGTATTTGTATTTCAACGGGCTTATTATTGTTCCTATTAAATCGTAAAGCCACCCGTTCGGTAGCTAAAAAAGAAGCTTATCTGATTGTGGCACTCGGTTGGGCAATTCTTTCGATAACTGGATCTTTGCCATTTATTTTTCATGGGAGTATACCCCGTTTTGCCGATGCACTTTTCGAAACGGTATCAGGCTTTACTACTACCGGCGCTTCTATTTTGGACAACATCGAGAGCCTGCCCAAAGGGCTTTTATTCTGGCGCAGCATTACCCAATGGATGGGTGGCATGGGAATCATTGTTCTCTCGATAGCGGTAATGCCTTTGATTAAAGTTGGCGGCATGCAGATGTTTATTGCGGAGGTTCCGGGTGTTACCTACGATAAACTGCATCCCCGGGTTACCGGAACAGCAAAAAGACTTTGGCTCATTTATATTGGTTTTACCCTGTTGGAAACCATTTTACTCTGGATCGCCGGCATGACGCTATATGATGCAGTAAATCACTCGTTTACAACTATGGCAACCGGGGGTTATTCAACAAAACAAGCCAGTATCGCATTTTACAATTCCCCGGCTATTGAATATATAATTATTGCATTTATGTTTATTGCAGGCACAAATTTCACGGTGAGTTATTTTGCATTGAAACTGAAATTTCGAAAAGTATGGGGGAACGATGAATTTAAATTCTATTCGCTGATTGTGCTAGTCTCTGCAGCCATCATAGCGATAGGCCTGATATTCTACATGAGCTATCCCGCCGAAAAGGCAATAAGGGAATCGTTGTTTCAGGTAGTTTCAATAATAACCACTACGGGCTATGTCACTGTGGACTATATGAGGTGGATACCTCCCTACCTGTGGGTAATTCTCTTTATGTTAATGTTAATCGGTGGCTCTGCCGGTTCCACCGGTGGGGGGATAAAAGTTGTCAGAATTCAGTTGCTGCTTCGCAACAGCTATCTCGAAATGAAACGTATGATTCATCCCAATGCTGTAATCCCTGTGAGATACAATGGTCAAAGCGTAAATACAGCGGTTATATCAAACATCATGGCATTTGTAATTTTCTATATGATGATTTTTGTAATAAGCACCATGATTATGACCTTTTTCGGTCTGGATATCGTTTCGGCTATGGGGGCAGTAGCTACATCATTGGGAAATATCGGACCCGGATTAGGAACACTGGGGCCTGCATATACTTTTTCGTTTTTACCGGATGGAGCCAAGTACTATCTTTCGTTTCTGATGCTATTGGGCAGGCTTGAACTATTTACCATACTGATTATTTTCGCCCCGGTTTTCTGGCGTAAATAACACCTGCCCATTAAACAAAATCCGAGTAAGCTCAAATACAGTTTCCATACCCGAACTCATACCCGGATATGAATACCGGTTGAGGCAGCTGTCGATTTCATGATGATTGATAATTTGTCCCTTTTTATCGGTATCAACAAAATGGAGGCTATCGGGTGTAGTTAAAAAATAACCATACCGATACGAACCGCGGCTGTTGCAACTGCAGGTGCGGTAAAAAAACCGGGTTTTCACAAGGCAGATTTCGTCACCTGCAAGAAAGCGGGCAAAATAGGAAGCATCCGTAAAATGTTCCTTTTCGGGCAGATGCACCGAAATAAAACGAACTTCGTTTTCGCCATATACCGAAACACGGGTTATGTCGTAGGGTGAAATAATCACCGGATTTGCCGGTTCCGATTCCTTAAATTTCATATAGGCAAAAAAAGATGCCTCACGGTAACGGATAAAACCCGTTGTTTTGTGCCCATCGTTGTAAACAATTTCGGCAGGTAACCATGGAGAACGCTGCGCTTGTAGTCCGGAACAAAGCACAAAAACCAAAACCCACAGAGCAAGTATTGATTTTACAGGTTGCATTTGGCTTTGAGCGCCATCATCTTCAGCGCAGCATGGGCAGCTTCGATGCCTTTATTACCATAGGTCCCTCCTGCCCTTTCGTATGCCTGCTGAAGATTATTGGTAGTCAATACTCCAAAAATTACCGGTATATTGTGTTTCAGGTTTAAGTCCATAATACCGCGCGAAACGCTTTCGCAGATAAAGTCGAAATGACGCGTTTCACCCTGAATAACGCAGCCCAGACAAAGCACCGAATCGCAGCCATAAGCTTCGATTAACCATTGTGCGGCTACAGGCAACTCATAGCTGCCCGGCACATAAACAACTTTGATGGAGTCTTCCTGCACTTTGCTTTGCAATAATGCCGTTATTGCTCCGTCGAGAAGTTTCGAAGTAATGTCGTTATTCCATTCCGACACGGCAATACCAACACGCCACTGTTCGCCCGAAGGCAGGTTTGTGCTGTTGATGAACGAGAGATTGTTCAGTTTGCTCGACATATCAAATATTTTTAGTAAAGATACAAAAAAAAGAGGCGACTGCCTCTTACTATTTTTTACTTACCTGCTTTCAGTTTTGCCCGGGTAATATACTTCTCAATATTACGTTGCTCGGTGGTTCCGTAATATTCTTTATCAATCCGGTTGTACACTTCGAGTGCTTTATCCCATTTATTCAACGATTCGTAGGCTAGGCCGGCCCGCATCAGATAAATGGGTGAAAGAAATTCGTTTTCGGCAAGTTTGGCTGCCTTTTCGTAGTTTGCAATGGCTTCTTCCATTTTTCCCAATTCGGCATTAGCATCACCAATTAAACCTACCGATAAGGGTTTCAGCATATTGTCATCAGCATCGAAATCCTCCAGGTAATCGATAGCTGTTTCGAACTGACCCAACCTCATGTAACAAACACCGGCATAATAATTTGCCAGATTACCTACATCGGTGCTGCCATAATCATCAATAATGTCGAGAAAACCGGCATTCTTGCCATCGCCTTCGAGGGCCAGCTTAAACGAATCGATTTCGAAATAATATTCTGCAACAAAAGCCGTTGCGGCAGCTTCTTTTTCGCGGGGTTGCTGAATAAACGAGCGATACCCGATATAACCACCAACCAGTAATACAATACCAATCACCACATAAATTATCGTTTTCTGATTCTTCTCGATGAACTGTTCGGTTCTGCTGAGGGTAGATTCGAATGCGCCCAGATTATCTTCCGATTGCTTCAGGTTTTGTTTTTTCTTTGCCATAAGTTTATGCTCATTTCTTTAAGACCGCAAATGTAGTTTTTTATGATGAATTATAAAACGAATTTTTAAAATTTCGGAGCAAAATCAAAAAAAACACAAAATAGAACGGTCAATACGCCCTTATGGCATTCTAAGTCCAATGGCATATTGTATTTTGATTATTTTTGCAAAAATCGTTTTTTGTGCATCTGACAAATTTATCGGTTATAAACTTCAGAAACTTCAGGGCCTTCGACTACGAAGCCTCGCCCCGGATAAATTGTTTTGCCGGTAATAACGGAGTGGGTAAAACCAACCTGCTCGATGCCATACACTATCTTTCGTTTTCGAAGAGTTTTATCAACACATCCGATAAGCTGAATATTACCCATGGTGAAGAACTGTTCCTGATTCAGGGAAATTACCAGCGAAACGATTCACACGAAGTTATTTACTGCGGCTTAAAAACCGGACAGAAAAAAGTTTTTAAGCGTAATGGCAAGGAATATGACAAACTGTCGGATCACATTGGATTTATTCCCCTTATTTGTTTACTGCCCTCCGACTCAAATCTGATTTTTTCGGGCAGCGAAATCAGAAGGCGGTTTGTCGATATGGTGATTGCGCAATTCGACCATAACTACCTTAACGACCTGATTCATTACAACAGGGCACTTGAACACAGGAACAAACTACTCCGCGACATTGATTCCACCACCTCAGCCGATAGCGATAACCTCGAAATATGGAACGAAATTCTGGCGGCAAAATCACTGTCGATTTACCGTGCACGAAAAGAGTTTATCGAAGGTTTTCAGGAAAGTTTCAGGCACTATTTCGAAATTATATCGCAAGGAAAAGAACAGGTAAGACTCGAATATGAGAGTCAACTGATGCGTAATCATCCTCTCGAAATGCTGACCAGGAACCTGTCGCGTGACAAAATTCTGGGTTATACCACTTCAGGCATTCACCGCGATGATTTGTCGTTCGAAATCGATAAACATCCGTTGAAAAATACCGGTTCGCAGGGTCAGCAAAAATCGTATATTTCAGCATTAAAATTTGCTCAGTTCGATTTTATTAAAAATAAAACTGCTTTGGAACCAATTTTGCTGCTGGACGATGTGTTTGATAAACTTGATGCTGAAAGAGTGAAATTAATCATGAATATTGTTTCGGGGGATAGTTTCGGACAAATATTTATCACCGACACCGATGAAAGCCGATTGAAAGGCATGTTGAAAAACCTGAGTATTGATAACAAAATATTGAAAATAGAAATATGAAAAATTTGCTAATTACCATTTTTCTGATTTGCATCACCGGCATCCTCTGGGCACAGAAACCACAGAAAAGCAGCCTTTGTTTAATGAACGAGAAATATATGGTTGGGACATGGAAAATGGATACAATTTTTTTGAAAGAAAACACAAACCTTGGCGATTACAAAGCATTGTACGATCAGAAGTTTATTGAGTTGCGCGATAGCACATTGTTTGAGTTTAAAGCCGATTATTCTTACATAAAAACGGTGAAAACCAAGATTACGACCGGCGTATGGAAAATCAGCGATGATGGTACCCAGATTATCATTATTAAAGAAGACAGCAATAACGAAGAAAAAAGCCGCATTCTCGAATTAAATAACAATTTGCTGATGATGAGCCCATTGAGCGAGAGTACTAACTCAAAAGTAATTCTGAAAAAAGTAGATTAGGATGGATACTTACGAAGGTCGTAAAATGATAATAGCGGTTGATTTTGACGGAACAATTGTGGAACACCGTTACCCAACCATCGGCAACGAAATACCCAATGCTTTTACCGTTTTACGTGAACTGCAGGAAGCGGGGCATAAGTTAATACTCTGGACTTTTCGCGATGGGGAATACCTCAAGGAAGCCGTCGAATATTGTCTGAACCATGGCATCATGTTTTACGCCGTTAATCAAAGCAGTCCCGATGAAGAATTCAACAAATACATGAGTCGTAAAATACATGCCGATGTTTTTATTGACGACCGCAATGTAGGCGGGTTCCCGGGCTGGGCGCAAATACGAAAATGGTTACTTCCCGAACTCAGCGAGACACATGAATTGATGGATGAAACCAAACGTAAAAAGAAAGGTGGTTTTCTAAAAGATATTTTTGGATAAAGCCACACAACCACTTGATATAGGTTGTTTAAGAACTTTGTATAAAAATAAATAAAATCGCAATTTTTGAAAGCTATTTTCGCGTACATTTACCCAAATTTAAATTCACTAAAATGAAACATTTATTTCTATTAGCATTATTACCCTTGCTTGCAGGATTTTCGGCTTTTTCGCAAAAAACTGCCGATTTGGCAAATACAGGAATCGGTATCAACCTGATTGAAAGCACATCCTCAAGCCTCGTGTTCAGCAATTATATTGATGCTGTGCCATTTCGCGAGGTTAAAACAAAAGACGGAGTTTACACACGGTTAAACCTTGCCGGCTACACACCTGCAGGCAATCTTGGTTGCCCCGAATTACCTTCAATAAATAAATTAATTGAAGTACCGACAGGTGCCAAAATTAAAATTAGAATTATTTCGTACGAAGAGCAGGTAATTGATCTGAATACATTGGGAATGAGTTTCCCGATAATGCCAGAGCAGCCTTCGCTGTTTAAAAATCAGGATCCTGCATCGGTGGAATTTGTTAAGAAAACCGAATATTACGATGGCAGTACTTCGTTCGAACCTGAGTTTGTTAAGGTGGTTCCCATTTCGAAAATGCGCGGAGTTCAAATAGCCCGACTGAGCATAAATCCTTTCACCTATGACGCTGCCAGCAATACAATGACAATAAAAAACAACCTTGTTGCCGAAGTTACTTTCGAAGATGCTGATATTTCGAGCTATAACGAAACAAAATCGAAGTACTATTCACCGGCTTTTGGAATGGCTTATAGCAAAATATGGAACTTTAGTGCCCCGGCAACCAAAGATGCGTTATCGACCTATCCGGTAAAATATGTTATTGTTTCGGCTCCCATGTTTGAAGAAACTCTGCAACCCTTTATCGAATGGAAAACTAAAAAAGGATTTAATGTAATTGAAGCCTATACAAATAATCCCAGTGTTGGGACCACTCAGGCCAGCATAAAAAACTATTTAAAGGGTTTGTACGACGCTGCTACCACCGAAGATCCGGCTCCAACCTATGTATTATTTGTAGGCGATGTGGCACAGATTCCGACAACCAATACCGGACAGCATCATACCGATATGTATACGGTAGAATTTGATGGAGGCGGCGATTATGTACCCGAAATTTATTTCGGTCGTTTTTCGGCAACTTCGGTTGCACAACTTCAACCGCAGATTGAAAAGACCCTGATGTATGAAGAGTACACATTTCCGGATCCGTCATTTCTTGAGGAAGTGGTATTAATAGCCGGTGCCGATAATACCTATGGCCCGACACATGCAAACGGGCAAATAAACTATGCCAACCAGAATTACTTTAATATCACCCATGATATTACACCCTATGTGTATTTGTATCCCGCATCGGCCACATCCGAGTCGGCAATTATTGCCAACTTGAGCGCAGGAGTTGCACTGGTAAACTACACGGCACATTGCGGTTCGGATGGATGGGGAGATCCTTCGTTCACCACATCACAGATTCCTTCGCTGGAAAACGAAGATGAATATTTCTTCAGTATTGGTAACTGCTGTCTTTCAAGTAAATTCGATGAAAGCGAATGCTTTGGAGAAGCATTACTGCGTACATCAAAAAAAGGCGCTGTAGCTCACATCGGAGGTACAAATTCAACCCTATGGAACGAAGACTTCTATTGGAGCGTCGGTGTAACTGCGACTATAAATGCCAACCCCACCTATGCCGGTACTACCCAGGCTGCTTACGATCATTTGTTCCACGAAAACGGGGAGGATCCTTATGTTTCGGCTTACCAGATGGCCTATATAGGCAATATGGCTGTGATGGAAAGCAGTTCTTCTGAAGACAAATATTATTGGGAAATCTATTGTGTATTGGGTGATCCTTCGCTGATGCCTTATGCCGGTATTCCCGATGCCCTTGTTGCCAACTATATGCCCTCTGTTTCGATTGGAACCGGTCAGCTGCTGGTTGAAACCGAACCCGGTGCTTATGTTGCCATCAGCATTGATGGGGTGTTGCTTGATGCAAAACTTGCCGATGCAAACGGAGAAGCACTACTCGAATTTGCAGCGCTCGAGTCGGTTGCAACTGCTGATATTGTTGCAACAAAACAATTCCGCCAACCCTATATTGGAACATGTACTGTAATACCTAATGGAAACGACTACGATGCAATGCTGAAAACAATCATTAAGCCCGAAAGCATGATGAACATTGCTGAAGCCAGTTTTCAACCCACCTTCGAAATTATGAATCTGGGACAGGAAACACTTACTTCAGCCATTGTGTCGTATCAAATTGATGGACAAAACCCAGTGGAGACCACATGGAATGGCTCGGTTGAATTTATGGGGACAGCGAATGTTGTTTTCGGTGAAATCAGCATGACACAAGGTAACCATACCATTACGGCAACAGTTTCATCACCCAATGGTGAAACCGATCAGTATCCGGCAAACAACAGTAAAAGCAAGGATGTACTCGTTTATTCGGGAGATGTAAGCCTACTGAGTATTGAAGCACCCATCGATTTATACTGTAATCAAACCATGTTTGAGCCACAAATTATCGTTAAAAACCTCGATGCCACACCCCTGACCAGTTTAACCTGCGGTTTTACAGTGAATACCACAGAATATGAATTTGTATGGACAGGAAACCTTGCACAAAACCAAACAACCACCATCACATTTCCCAACTGGTGGTTTAGCCCGGGAGTATATTCAATTGATTTTTATATTGCCAATCCGAATGGAGGGAGCGACCTTGATGAAGAAGACAATACAGCTTCCAAATCGTTCAGGATTAACTCTCCGGGGCAATTGGTGCGCTTCACGCTTCTCACCGACAATTATGGCAGCGAAACCACCTGGCAATTGGTTGATGACCAAAGCACTGATGTAGTGTACTCAGGTGGACCCTATGAAGATGACCTGGCTCAGACTTTAATCTATGACTGGTGTCTGGCAAATGGATGTTATACTTTCACTATTTTTGATTCCTATGGTGATGGAATGAGTGGATCATGGTGGGCTCAGATACCTCCGGGAAATGTAAATATTACCAATTCCGAAACCGAGGAAGTTTACCTTGAAGTGGCAGGAGATAATTTCCAAACCAGTAAAGTTGCCAACTTCTGCATTTCGATTAATGTAGGAGTCGATAATAAACAAACTGAAGGAATCTCGATTTATCCGAATCCGGCAAATGATATTTTAAATATTAATTCGGACGAAACAATTCAAAAGCTTTTTGTGTACAATAGTTTGGGTCAGATTATTAGTGAGGTAACCCCTGCAAGTACCCTTGTAGCAATTGAAACCGCCTCATTGGCCGAAGGAGTATACATTATCAGAATTGAAACCAAAACCGATAGTACTATTCATCGTGTAAGTATTGCACGATAAAGCATTTTCGATTATAAGAAAAAAACTGCATCGTTTGATGCAGTTTTTTTTTCATAGCATTTTAACTAATCTTTCGCCACTCAAATGAATGGTCTTTCATTTTGTTTAATTGTTTAATTAACAGGCTGTTTTCAGGTTTTTTCAAATCACAATCATCATCGAGAATTGCCTCGGCAATCTGGCGGACATAAATAAGCAATTGTCCATCACGGGCAAGGTTCGCCACCCTGAGATTCAGGTCGAAACCGCTTTGTCGTGTTCCTTCGATATCACCCGGCCCACGCAGGCGCATATCGGTTTCCGCTAAGGTAAATCCATCGTTGGTTTCCACCATTGCTTCAATGCGTTGCATAGCATTTTCGGAGATGCGGTCGGCAGTCATCAATATGCAATAGGATTGATCGGCACCCCGCCCTACCCTGCCCCTCAACTGGTGTAGCTGCGATAAACCAAACCGCTCGGCACTTTCGATTACCATCATGGTAGCGTTGGGCACATCAACCCCCACTTCGATAACTGTAGTAGCGATTAAAATATGCGCACCCCCTGAAGCAAACCAGCGCATGGAATACTCTTTATCGGCGGGCTTCATTCTGCCGTGCACAACTGCAATACCATATTGTGGCGGTGGAAATGCGCGCGAAATTCCCTCAACACCATCTTCCAGAGTTTTATAATCAAGCGTTTCTGATTCCTCGATTAATGGGTACACCACGTACACCTGTTTTCCCTGAGCAATTATTTTCTCCATCCAGCCAAAAACACGCAAGCGTTTCGAATCGTTGGCATGTCGCGTAATAATAGGTTTTCGGCCCGGAGGCATTTCGTCAATCACACACACATCAAGGTCACCGTAGAGTGTCATAGCCAAGGTACGTGGTATTGGTGTGGCTGTCATGACAAGAATATGTGGATTAAGGCTGGCTTTTTCCCATAAGGCAGCTCGCTGAGCAACTCCAAACCTGTGCTGTTCATCAATTACCACATAACCCAGATTTTTGAAATTCACCGTATCTTCAATCAGGGCATGGGTTCCTATTAAAATATTGAGTTTACCCGAACTGATTTCTTCGTAAATTACCCTGCGGTCTGCCGCCTTTGTACTGCCGGTAAGCAGAGCCACTTGTACCTCGAGTCCTTCGAGATATTTACAGAATGAGGCATAATGCTGGCGGGCAAGTATTTCGGTGGGCACCATTATACAGGTCTGAAAACCATTGTCCACGGCAATCAGCATACTTAGCAACGCAACCAATGTTTTGCCGCTTCCTACATCGCCTTGCAATAATACGTTCATTTGCCGTCCTGAAGCAAAGAAATGCCTGATTTCCTGAAGAACACGGGTTTGGGCTCCGGTCAGCTTAAATGGTATGTTTTTATAAAAACATTCCCTTACGAGTTTGTCCCGGTCGCGCGTAAATATATATCCTTCGGACCGCTCCTTGCGTAATTGCTTTAACCTGATGATTTTCAACTGTATGTAAAATAATTCTTCGAACTTAAACCGGTTTTGCGCACGGGTGAGTTGTTCGTTGTTACTTGGAAAATGCATTTCGCGAAGTGCTTCCCGCAATGGCATCAATTGATATTTCGATGTAATATACGATGGAAGTGTCTCCGAAATATCTGCATAACAAAGCTTCAGCACATTTTCAGCCAGTCGCTGAATGGATTTACTGTTCAGACCTATGTTCTTCATCTTTTCGCTGGTATTGTACATGGGAGTCAAATCTTTTCCCATTTTGTTTTCCCAACGGGCAAGCTCTTCAATTTCGGGGTGCACCATGGTAATTTGAGAGCCATAGCGAACCGGCTTTCCAAACAACACATATTCGTTACCGTTTGCATACGTATCAGCAATCCATTTTAAACCTTTAAACCACAGCACCTGAATATTTCCACTATCATCGGTAAATACTGCAGTAAGTCGCTGACGGGCTTTGCTGCCGGTAAGTGCAAAACGACTAAAACGGCCTCGTATCTGAATATAAGGCAAGTTCTCATCGACTTCCATTACTTTATAAAAACGTGAGCGATCGATGTATCGGTATGGAAAATAATATAACAAATCCCCAAAGGTTTCCATGCCCAATTCGGAACGGAGTAACTCAGCCTTTTTGGGGCCAACACCGGGCAAAAACTGAAGACTATTGAGCATTTTGTTTTCCATACCATCTTTTGTGCTTCAATTATAGCATTTTTTTATCGAATAACCGAATACGCCAACCAAAAACCAAGCTAATTTAAAACTCCGAAAGGCACGGGCAATCAACTTTTAAGTACTGATTGCCACCTTTGGCAAGTTGTTGTGTTAAAGTTTTCTAAAACAGCCAAAAAATTCAATTTAATCGTGTACTTTCGTAAAAAATAATTCCATTATGCCAGAATCGGTTGTTATCAGGTTGACAGAAGCAGTTAAAGATTATTATGTCGGAATCCATACGGTGCATGCCCTGCGGTCGATACACCTCGAAATCAACCGTAACGAATTCACTGCCATCATGGGGCCATCCGGTTCCGGAAAATCAACCTTAATGAATATAATCGGCTGCCTGGATACCCTCACTAAAGGAAACTATGTACTCAACGGGCACGATGTGAGCGAAATGTCGGACAATGAACTTGCAACCATCCGGAACAAAGAAATAGGCTTTGTGTTTCAAACGTTCAACCTGCTGCCTCGTTATTCGGCATTAGACAATGTGATGCTTCCGTTGATTTATGCCGGAATACCGTCGAAAACCCGAAAAGCAGTGGCCGAAGATGTGTTGGCCAGTGTTGGTCTGGGCGACAGGATGCACCACAAACCCAATGAATTATCGGGTGGCCAGCGACAACGTGTGGCAGTTGCCCGTGCGCTGGTAAATAAGCCTTCGATAATTCTTGCCGACGAACCCACCGGCAACCTTGATACGAAAACCTCGGAAGAAATCATGGAATTGCTTCAGCAAATTCATGATAAAGGCAATACCATTGTGCTGGTAACCCACGAAGAAGACATTGCACTGCACGCCCGCCGAATTGTCAGGTTGCGCGATGGAATTATCGAATCGGACGTATTGAACTCACGCTGATTTCAGTTATTGGCGGCATCCCATTAAAATTGTCGGGTTTTGCCAGATTAATTGGCATCAAATCATTATTTTTGTAAAAACAAGATTACAATGAAAATCTACACCAAAACAGGTGACGACGGCACAACAGGCCTTATTGGAGGGCATCGCGTCAAAAAAAATGATATCAGGCTCGAGGCCTATGGTACGGTGGATGAGTTAAACAGCTGGATTGGGCTGATTCGTTCCTGTCGCGACATGGAAGATGTGATAACTGATTTAATTTATATTCAGCGCAGTCTCTTCAGCATTTGTGGTCATTTGGCTACCGATCGCGAAAATGCTATTGGAGAAGTGCCTGTGATTGCTGCTATTACCGGGGAACACATCTCGTTTCTTGAATCAGGTATCGACCGTATGAATTCAGAATTACCCGTTCTAAACAACTTTATCATTCCGGGAGGCTCACAGTTCGCTTCGTATTGTCATGTTGCCAGAACCGTTTGCCGCCGCGCTGAACGGCGTATTATCAGCCTGTCGGAATTTACTAAAATCGACAATAACCTGATAATTTTCGTCAACCGACTCTCTGATTATCTGTTTACACTGGCAAGGTATTGTAGTTTTAAACATGGTGTTAATGAAATTATTTGGAAGAATGATTTGTAAATGATTTTTTTTTCTTTATTTGCGCTCAGTAAAAAGAGATAAAAAAATTGTTTAATTCTTAATTTATAAGCCGAATGTATTGGACACTAGAATTGGCATCGAAGCTGGAAGACGCACCCTGGCCTGCCACAAAAGACGAGCTTATTGATTATGCTATTCGCTCGGGAGCTCCTCTCGAAGTAATAGAAAACCTCAATGAGATTGAAGACGAAGGTGAAATGTACGAAAGCATCGAGGACATCTGGCCTGATTACCCCAGCAAAGATGATTTCTTCTTTAACGAAGACGAGTATTAAGATTTATTACTACCGATTAACGAAAGCACACGAAAGTGTGCTTTTTTATTGTTGTTCAAATTTAAACGTAACCTTACCTGTCTGCAGTTTCGCTCCTGGTTTTGGTTCGTATTTCCACTTTTTCAAAGCAGCTTTTGCCAGTTCAGTGCAGCCGGCGCAGTTCGATGATGCAACAGTTATATTGCTTACATTGCCGTATTCATCAACGTAAAAATTGAGAACGACAGTTCCGAACATATCGGGGCGTTGCTGAGGTTCAACTTTGGTAACAATTCCACGGTTACCAACACCACCCCCCACACCACCGGGACCACCACCGTCGCCGGGGGTGGAACCATCGCCACCATTACCGGGCAAACCACTTCCGGGGCCTTGCCCATCGCCCGGCGAACCACCGCCAAACAAATTGCTCATGTTGGGAACACGGCTTGTCTGGTTGCTGTTGTTCGAGGTCTGGTTAGTGGTCGCATTATTGCTTGAGGGCAGGGCCGGAGCTTCCTCTGAATTCTGTGTCAGGTTGCCCGATACAGGAGTGTTGTGTAGTGAGGAGGCATTGTGTTGTGCGTCTGAAGAGGCGGGCGAGGACGGACCAGGATCAGTAGTTCCGCTACCGGCACCCCCAAAATCAAGCAATATTCCCTGTTCCACCGGAAGTGGCAAGGGCGTGGTGAAACCAAGCAACATCAGGATCAATATCACGAAGCCGTGAAATATCAGTGTTGCTATGATTCCTTCCTTATGTTTTTTCATGAATTCCATAATATCGTTATTTTGGTGAAGTTGCAAGAATAAGTTTATACTCGTTATCTTTCGCAATATTCATAATCTTCACCACCTCTTCCATGGGAACCGTTTTATCCACATACAAAGCGACAAATGGTTCCTCGGTTTCGGCCAGTTGGGCTTTCAGCCTGCGGTCGATTTCATCGAACGGACATACGGCACCATTCACTGCAAAATTGTAAGTACCATTATTCATATCGTCAATCGACACCGTAGCACTCTGCTTTGCCTGCGTCTGGTTATTGCTTTGCGGCAGCAACAGTTTCAGTGCATTCGGGGCAATCATGGTACTGGTAATCATAAAAAATATGAGCAACAGAAACACAAGGTCCGACATGGATGCCATGCTGAACGATGAGTTGATTTTATTTCGGGTTTGCAGTGCCATTCAAAATTAATTTACAGGTTCGTTGAGAATATCCATAAAAGCAGTGGTGCGGCTTTCGAGCTGTGCAACCAATGAGTCGATTCTCGACACCAGAATATTATAGGCAAAATAGGCAACAATACCTACAATTAGCCCGCCCACAGTGGTAATCATAGCCAGATAAATACCATTCGACAGCAAGGTGATATCGATGTTATTGCCTGCATGTGCCATATCGTAGAATGCTTTAATCATACCCATAACCGTACCCAAAAACCCAAGCATTGGTGCCCCACCGGCAATAGATGCAAGAACCGGTAGCCCTTTTTCGAGTTTGGCAATTTCCTGTTTTCCGACATTTTCAACCGCTGCATTTATATCATTCAGCGGCCTGCCGATTCGCATTATTCCTTTTTCGATCATTCTTGATAACGGACCCTGATTCATTTTACATGCGTCTAATGCTTGTTCAACTTTTCCGTTATGGATGAAATTTTTAATATTTTCCATAAACGACTGTTGTTCTTTTGAGGCTTTTCTGATGGCGATATACCTGTCGATAAAAATATAAATCGCTATAACAGACATTACCGCCAGTACAATCATAATCCATCCGCCCTTGATTGCCAGCGATAAAAACGACATGGATTCTTCGGTGGCCTGGGCTGCCTGAGCTGCGTTTGCCGCTGAATCGGCTACTTGAAGTAATAACATAGAATTAATTTTTAAACCGAAACGAAATTATATACTCTTGCTGTCATTTTACGATTTATTAATTTGTTTTTATTAACATCATTTTGTTGAGAATAGCAGCACATCTAGTTTATTAACGCAGCCGGAATGCAAAATATTTTACAGGCTGTGTCATTTGTTAAAAAAAGGCTATACGCAATAGTAATATTTTAGCTACCTTCGCATGTTAAAATTTTAAACTAATTGCGATGAAGTTTTTTATTGATACAGCCAATCTCGACCAAATACGCGAAGCCCAGGCATTGGGTATTCTCGATGGTGTTACCACCAACCCATCGCTGATGGCAAAAGAAGGAATTAAAGGTCAGCAGAACATCCTGAATCACTACCTTGCCATTTGTGACATTGTAAAAGGCGATGTTAGTGCCGAAGTGCTGAGCACCGATTTCGAAGGCATGATAAAAGAAGGTACCGAACTTGCAGCCCTGCATCCTCAGATTGTAGTTAAAGTTCCGGTAATAAAGGATGGTATAAAGGCTATCAAATATTTCAGCGACCATGGAATCCGTACCAACTGTACGCTGGTGTTTAATCAGGGGCAGGCTTTGCTTGCCGCAAAAGCCGGCGCTGCGTATGTTTCACCATTTGTCGGACGCCTCGATGATAATGCCACTGATGGTATGGAACTTATCCGGCAGATTGTCGACATGTTTAACTACTACGAGTTTCCCACACAGGTACTGGCTGCAAGCATCAGACACACCATGCATATTATTAAGTGTATCGAATATGGTGCTGATGTAGCAACCTGTCCGCTGAGTGCCATTGTGGGATTGCTCAATCACCCGCTTACCGACATTGGCCTGCAGAAATTTATTGAAGATTCGAAAAAAATGAAAGATTGAGCGATGGCAGTGTATTTGGGAATTCATCCTGTAAACCCCTCGGAGCGGTTGCTGCGTAAAGCCGTTGAAATTCTTGAAAACGGTGGGGTTATCATTTACCCTACCGATACGGTGTATGGTATCGGATGCGATATAACCAAACCCAAGGCGGTAGAAAGGGTGGTTAAAATCAAAGGAGAGAAGCACGATAAAACCAATTTTTCGTTTATATGCTACGACATTAAGCACATTACCGAGTTTACTAAACCGCTCGACAATAATATTTTCAAGCTTTTAAAACGCAACCTTCCGGGACCGTTTACATTCATTCTCGAAGCCAATAATAATGTACAAAAAATTCTGAAAACAAATAAAAAGACGGTTGGTGTAAGGGTTCCCGACAACAATATCATTCGCGAAATTGTAAAAATGCTTGGAAATCCCATACTAACCACTTCGTTGAAAAACGATGATGAAATTATTGAATACACCACCGACCCTGAATTGATTTTTGAAGATTACGAAAACATTGTTGATTTGGTTATTGACGGAGGTTATGGAAATAATGTTCCTTCTACAGTGGTTGACTGCACCGGTGAAGACTGGATAATTGTGCGACAGGGAATGGGTGAATTGGCGTTATAAACCGTTTTAAAACTAATTATTAACATTGATGTTAAAAAAAGAACCTGGAATGGTTCGTGTGAACACATTGATAATTGTATTTTTGAACACAAATAAAGTTCAGCATGGGTAAAATTATTGCCATAGCAAATCAAAAAGGCGGAGTAGGTAAAACCACCACCGCGATAAACTTAGCCGCCAGCCTGGCTGTACTCGAGAAAAAAGTACTGCTGGTTGATGCTGACCCGCAAGCCAATGCTACCTCGGGTCTGGGATTCGATATAAAAACCATTCGGGTTGGCTTGTATGAAACCATGATTAAAGAAGAGGACCCCTCTTACGTAATTCTGCATTCCGAAATAAAAGGACTGGATCTTCTGCCCAGCACAATTGATCTGGTGGGTGCTGAAATTGAAATGATTGAGATGCCCAACCGCGAAAAGGTGATGAAATTCATGCTCGATAAAATTGCCGGTAATTACGACTATATTCTTATTGACTGCTCTCCGTCGCTGGGACTTATTGTAGTGAATGCACTTACCGCTGCCGATGCTGTAATTATTCCGGTACAATGCGAATATTTTGCCCTCGAAGGACTTGGTAAACTTTTGAACACAATAAGAATTGTGCAGGATCACCTGAACAACAAACTGGATATTGAAGGATTTTTAATAACAATGTTCGACGCCCGGTTACGATTATCGCATCAGATTTACGAAGAAGTTCAGAAACATTTTCAGGAAATGGTTTTCGAAACGGTAATCTACCGTAACGTAAAACTTGGCGAAGCACCCAGTTTCGGGCAATCGATTATTGATTATGATGTAAACTCCAAAGGGGCTGAGAATTACCTGGATCTGGCCCGCGAGCTACTCCAAAAGAATCAGATAACAGAATAATATTTAAGAAACTATCGAATACATGGCAAAAAAGAATGCATTAGGAAGAGGACTCGGGGCGCTGCTGGATGAAAACTCCATTGAGAAAGCCAAGCGTCCGCATACTTCTTTCGATATAGAAATATCACTCATTTCGGCAAACCCGTTTCAACCCCGTGAACGATTCGACGAGGAAGCGCTGGCTGAACTGAGTATTTCGATACAAAAATTGGGGGTTATTCAACCTATTACGGTTAAAGAAATCGGCGACGGTAAGTTTCAACTGATTTCGGGTGAACGACGTTTACGGGCTGCTAAAATGGCAGGCCTGACTAAAATTCCGGCATATATCCGTAAAATCAACGATGAGAACCTGCTCGAAATGGCACTCATCGAAAACATTCAGCGCGAAGACCTCGACGCCATCGAAATTGCCATTGCCTATCAGCGGCTTATGGAAGAATGTGCTCTAACTCAGGAAGAACTCAGCGACCGCGTTGGGAAAAAACGTTCCACCGTGGCCAACTACATCCGCTTACTTAAACTTCCACCAAAAGTTCAGATAGGCATCAGAAATCACCAGATCAGTATGGGCCACGCCCGTGCATTGATAAATCTGAAAGACGAAGAAACTCAACTCATGATTTTTGAACAAATTCTGAAGTATGATTTCTCTGTCAGAAAAGTTGAAGAAGTGGTGCGCCAACTGGGCGAGGACGAAGAAAATCAGGCCGAAGAAAGTCCTGCCAGAAATCGCAGATTTACTACTGATGCCGAATATGAAAAGTTGAAAAAACACCTTTCAAAACATTTTGTTGCCGATGTTGACTTCAAGCGTTACTCCACCGGAAAAGGTAAAATTATCATTCCATTCAGCAACGACGATGACCTCGAAAGGATAATATCAATTATTGATAAACTAAACCGCTGACATTGAGGAATGCAATATTGCTAATATGGTTACTATTGTTTACTCTGCCGTTACTCGCGCAGGACAAGCCTGAAATTGGCGCAGAAAAATCGGGCAAGACCAATACAAGCGATACTATTGTGCATTCTCCCCGTAAGGCAACCATCATGTCGGCAGTATTACCCGGTCTGGGGCAAATTTACAACCGGAAAATATGGAAAGTACCCATTGTATATGCCGGATTGGGAGGTTTTGGATATTTTGCATATTACAATCAATCGCAGTTTAATCGTTTTAAAACTGCTTATATCAGCAGGCAAAACGGAGGAACCGACGAGTTTTCGGGATTACTTTCGAATCAGGGGCTTCTCAACGAGATGGATCGTTTCAGGCGTTATCGTGATATCTGCGCGTTGGGCTTTCTGGCATTTTATGCCTTGCAGATTGTGGATGCCAATGTTGATGCCAACCTTTTCGATTTTGATGTTTCCGACGACCTGAGCATCAATTTCCATCCGGTTCTGTATCAGGCATTACCCGGTAAACCAGCAGCCGGAGGACTTTGTTTTACATTAAGATTTTAATTATGAGGCGAGTTTTTTTGATACTTATTTGTTTCACATGTATTTCAGGCCCGGGAATTGCGCAAAACACCCAGGATACTCCACCCATTGAAGATAACTACAGCCTGGTTGATAAACTTGATAGTTTACTTATCGACTGGTATAAAACCTATTCAACCGATAGCGCCTACCTTTTTTGCGTAAATAAAACCAGCAATATAATTACCGAGCTACCGGATACCATTTATCGGGACCGACTGGCTGCACTGGTTTCGCCAATACCCCTCACCTATAATTCGGCTGTACTGAATTACATTAATAAATATATTTCGAGGGGTAAGTGGTTTATACCCGATTTACTCGGAAAGGCACAATACTATTTCCCTATGTTCGAAGAAGTTCTCGACAGGTATCAGCTTCCACTTGAATTAAAATACCTCACCATTGTTGAGTCGGCTTTAAATCCCAATGCGGTTTCGCGTGCCGGAGCTACCGGAATCTGGCAATTTATGCTTCAAACCGGAAGAAAATACAATCTCGAAGTTAATTCTTACGTTGACGAACGTCGTGATCCATATCTTGAAACCATTGCAGCTGCCAAATATTTAAAAGATTTATATGATATATATGGTGATTGGCACCTCGCCATTGCCAGTTATAACTGCGGACCCGGAACCATTAATAATGCCATTCGTCGTTCAGGAGGTAAAACAAACTACTGGGAGATTGCAAAATACCTACCTTACGAAACACGGAACTATGTTCCTGCCTTTATTGCAATGAACTATATTTTCAACTACTATGGAGAGCACGGTTTTACAATTTGTCCTTCGGGGATACCTATGCATGTCGATACCGTGATGATTAGCGAAGAACTTCCATTCAGCAAAATTGCCGGAATAATTCAGGTCGATATCGAAGAGTTGCGTCTGCTCAATCCGCAGTATCGAAAAGATTATATCCCCGCCCGAAACCGGCATTACCCACTACGTCTGCGAACCGAGTTGGTGGGTAGTTTTATCGCGCTCGAAGACTCAATTTACAAAAAAGATTCGCTGATGTTCGACAAGGAACCTGTGGTTATTACTGCTGACGAAAGCTACGAAGACAGTTATACTCCTGCCACGCAGCCTGCTAATACCGAGAAACTTGTATACACCGTAAAATCTGGAGATATATTGGGTTATATATCTTCGTGGTATTCGGTGAGCGTGTCCGATATCAAGTCGTGGAATGGTTTATACAGCAATAATCTGCAAATCGGACAGAAAATTATTATTTATAAACC
The DNA here is from genome assembly GCA_029564465.1 of Bacteroidota bacterium. Lineage (GTDB taxonomy): Bacteria > Bacteroidota > Bacteroidia > Bacteroidales > ML635J-15 > JAGOEF01. The sequence goes on from JAKQPY010000193.1 coordinate 43,177, forward strand.
CAATGGTGTGGCCTCGAAATACCGGAATATCGACTCAATGAGTTTTGTAGATAAACAAAAAATGGCCAATCCGGGCTCAACCACTTCAAGCACAAACAAAACCACGGCATCAGGAAATAATACAACCGCAAGCCTTGACCCAAAATATGAGTATTATACCATTCAGGCCGGTGATAATCCCTGGAAAATTGCCAATAAATACAACAATGTCAGCGTTGATGATATCATGAAACTCAACAATATTACCGATCCATCGAGTCTGAGGGTAGGACAAAAAATAAAAATCAGAAAAAAAGTTTAATCTGTCAGTTATGAAAACGATTGCCATTTTAGCCGGGGGAAATTCGTCAGAAAGAAAAATCAGTCTAAAAACCGCGTATCAGATTTTCGAAAATATCGATAAATCGAAATATACTCCTTATGTTGTTGATGTGAAAGGCAAAAAGTGGGATGTGCTGCTCGATGGTAAGCGATTCCCTGTTGACAAAAACACGTTTACATGCAAAAAAGGAAGAAAAACACTTCGATTCGACTTTGCATGGATAGCCATTCACGGTACACCCGGCGAAAATGGTCAGATGCAGGGTTACCTCGATATGATGCAAATACCCTATTCTTCCTGCGATTTATTGGTATCAGCGCTAACATTCAACAAACATGCCTGCAAAGAATATCTTCAGAATTCCGGGGTAGCCATGGCAAAATCGGTTTTGGTAAAACAGGGTGAACCAATTGATTACAACTCGATTGTTAACCACCTTCAGTTGCCGGTTTTTGTTAAACCCAATACATCGGGCAGCAGCTTCGGGGTTAGCAAGGTAAAGCAGGCTGAGGAACTACCTGTGGCCATCGAAAATGCCTTTTGCGAAGATCATGAGGTAATAATTGAATCGTTTATCAAAGGCACCGAAGTATCATGCGGAGTTTTTAAGAGTAAAAGTAAATCCTATGTACTTCCGGTTACCGAAATCGTTTCGCCCAACGAATTTTTCGATTACCATGCCAAATATTTTTCGAAAGAGACACAGGAAATAACTCCTGCCCGTATCAGTGAAGAAATAACCCAAAAGGTTCAATATTTCACTTCGCTGGTATACGACAGGCTGCGATGCAAAGGTATTGTCAGGGTAGATTTTATTATTCAGGATGGCACCCCGCATTTTCTCGAATTGAATTCGGTTCCTGGCATGAGCCGCGAAAGTATTATTCCGCGTCAGCTTCGCACAGCCGGTATAGCCATCAGCGATTTCCTCAGTGAGGTTATCGAAGATGCAATACAGGAATAAAAACCTATTCCCGATCGACAATTAACTTCTTGCAGAGGGTTTGCCCATGGCTGCAATAGCGGACCACATACATTCCGGCAGCCAGTTCAGAAACATCAAAACATAACTTTGTTTCGCTCAGGTTGTTATCAACATCAAAACGACGGAAAATCCTGCCATCGTTGCCAATAATCTCAATGGTGGCAGAACCGGAGTTTGCAGGAACCTGTAAATTAAGATGATCCCGGCAAGGGTTGGGGTACATCAACACAGCATCGTTATCCACCTGTCCGACACCTACAAACTCGGTAGAATAATTCAGGCTGAAGCCGCCTGCGCGGGTATTGCCATTCGAGCGGAAGGTAACCGTAATTTTTTCCCCATCAATACTTATATCATCAGGTATGGTAGTCCCCGAAAAATTGGCCACTGTCTGATTGGCTGAATTCAGAATCTTTACATAATCGTTTACAGGTTCAGTTTCAAACTCGGTAAAGTGCAGGGTAATGCGCTGGGCATTTTCCGGCTCGATATACCAGTTGCAAAATGTACTGTTCTGATAATTGAACTGGGCGCTGCCATCGGTAATAGTCCCAACCGGTTCATAAAGGTGATTAATTGTAGTGCAATACACTGGTTTTATTCCTTTAAATGCGAGAAGAAAGCCTTTTCCCTGATTCTCGGCACCCGATGTAAATTTAACCAGAACTTTGTCAGATGTACTGTTAAATTCCAGTGGAATAACCGTACCCGAATACACGCCCAGCACAGGAGAATCCGTATCAGGTCCGTCAAAAATTGTCACCATATCATCATCGGCAATATCGAAAGCCAAAAATGTCAGCGTTATACCATTGGCTGAATCAGTTGGCTGAATTAGCCATTCGCAGTCGGTGTCAGGCAAATAATCAAACTGTGGTCCACTCCCATCGTCGATGGTACCGGCAATGCTTGTCAGCTCTTCCGAAGCAGAGCATCCGTCAGGATAGTTACCATCGGGAACTGCGTTTATTATCACTTCGTGCAACAATGTAAAATCGTTGGCACCTGGAGTCAGGTCATCAATATAGAAATAGCCGTCGGAACTACCGCCCCAACCCCAATTGATGTGATAATAATCTTCGTTTTGATAACCATCGAGAATAAATGCGTGCCCCGATACAAATTCATAATCGCTCCAACCGGCATAATACAAGGGAATGCCCTGGTCGAGATGCTGGGTAAGTGTACCTTTCCAGTCGAAGTCTTCGGGCAGGCTGTCGCGGAAAAGATAGGTGGTGGCGCTATTATATCCGAAATAGGTTTTCAGTGTATATGCCCCCTTATGATTCCACATACCAGAGCCATCGGGACCATAATTCATATCAACCGATACACCGATATTATAAATCAACCGGGCAACATCATCGTTGAAATCGGTTAATGCAACGGGCATCTGATTGTAATTAAAAAAAGACTGCGAAAAGTCTTCTTCAATCCAGCCGTAATCATCGTGTTGATAGCCGTAACTTCCGGTTCCCTGCAAGGGATATCTGAAGTAATTAATCAATTGACCCAGTGCAGTTGCCACACAGCCGGTAACTGCATGTGAACCTGGTCCGGCAGGGTCGTAAGGACACATGGCATTGTAGTATAAACCCTGATTCCACTCGGTCTGCAACATGGGAGCCACCCCCGTTTTTGTTTGTTTTCGCAGCTGGGTAGCATCGCCAAGGCGCTGCCATTCATGTTGAATGGACTCATTGCCCTGTATCTGTTGACCAATGGCGTATTCTATCTGTGCGGCATAACTATCGAGCCAGAATGATGCAGCCGGATTTATTTCACCGGGCTTGCAAGTACCCACAAACGAAAATGCCAATACAGGAACAACCCCCTGATATTCCGAAACAATCACAAAGCCACCACCCACCATATTAAATACGGTGAAAACTTCGTGTTCTCCCATGGTTTTGGTCCATAAGGATTCAATCTGCACGCTGGCATAATCGGCTTGCCGGAATGGCTGTACCTGTTCATAGAAAAAGTTAACCGCAACACGCGACGATACCGACGTGTTACTTGCAAAAGCCATAATCGAAAGGCCAATTATCAGAAATACGGTTACACTCCACTTTTTCATAGGGTTATGGGTTGAGTTGGTTGATAAACTGATTTATTTTTCGATTGCGTTCAATTCGCTGCCGCAGTTGAATTCGGTATGCATCCGCATCGAGGTTTTGGATTCGGGCAACACCTGTTCGTATGGCAGCTTCGGCAACAGCTGGGGCAACAAATTCAATCACCCGGCTATCGAGTGGTTTTGGAATAATATAATCACGCGAGAACTCTAGCTTACTGAGTTTATATGCCTGCAATACTTCGTCGGTCACGGGCAGACGAGCCAATCGGGCGAGTGCGTGCGCTGCCGCCATTTTCATTTCTTCGTTTATATCGGTAGCCATAACATCGAGTGCTCCCCTGAAAATAAAGGGAAAACCCAGTACATTGTTCACCTGATTGGGAAAATCGGATCTTCCGGTGGCCATAATGATATCGCTGCGCACTGCAACGGCCTCATCGTAAGCGATTTCGGGGTTGGGGTTGGCCATGGCAAACACAATAGGATTCTCGTTCATCGAGGCAATCATGCTTCGGTTGACGAGGTTTCCTGCTGACACACCTATAAAAACATCTGCACCCTTCATAGCTTCGCGTAAGGTCGAAAGATTCCGACTGGTAACAAACTGTAGCCGTTCGTCACAAATATCCCGGTTACGATTCAACACACCACCGATATCGCTCATAACAATATTTTCTGGATTAACACCCAGACTACAGAAAAAGCGGGCGCACGAAATTCCGGCGGCCCCTGCCCCACTGAATACAACCTGCACTTCCGAAATCTTTTTACCAACAATTTGCAGGGCATTCATTAGCGCCGCCCCTGCAATAATTGCCGTTCCATGTTGGTCGTCGTGAAAAACCGGTATGTTGCATTGTTGACGCAATTTTTGTTCAACTAAAAAACATTCAGGAGCCTTGATATCCTCAAGGTTTATTCCACCAAAACCCGGACAAAGCGAAGCAACGATCTCTATCAGTTTCTCGGGATTATTTTCATCGATTTCGAGGTCAAAAACATCAATATCGGCAAATGCTTTAAAAAGAAGGGCTTTCCCCTCCATAACAGGTTTCGATGCCAACGGACCAATATTTCCCAAGCCCAATACAGCCGTTCCATTCGAAATAACAGCTACCAGATTATTCTTAGCCGTATATTTTCCCGCAAGCGAAGGGTTTTTCTCAATTTCGAGGCAGGGAGCCGCAACCCCAGGAGTATAGGCCAGCGATAAATCGTGTTGGTTACGATAGGGTTTCGAGGCAATCACCTCCAGTTTCCCCTTTCGGCCTTGTGCATGGTATGCGAGAGCTTCGTTATCGATAGTCGATGGCATACTATTCGTTTTCATCGAGAACTATATCATCGTCGTCGCCCATCAAATCTTTCGACCGGCCCTGTTCGCGCAGGGCATACTTCCGCATTTCGGCATTTTCGCTCCTATTCTTATAAATATCTATTGCAAGATACATGGCATTGCGGAACGATTCGTCGGAAGCGTTACCGGTACCCACCAATTCGTACGCAGTGCCATGGGCCGGAGAAGTTCTTACTACCGGAAGACCTGCCGTAAAATTCACACCGCTGTCGAATGCCAGTGCTTTAAAGGGTGCCAGACCCTGGTCGTGATACATAGCCAGAATGCCATCGAAACGGGCATAATTGTCGGAGCCGAACAAACCATCGGCAGCAAAGGGGCCCAATGCCATAATTTTTTGCTTACGTGCTTCTTCGATTGCCGGAATAATAATTTCGGTTTCTTCATTGCCAATCACACCTCCATCACCGCAGTGCGGGTTTAGCGATAATACGGCGATGCGGGGCTTGCGTATGCTAAAGTCGTTGCGCAGCGAATCGTTAAACACTTTGATTTTACTCACGATGAGCTCTTTAGTCATTAAGCGGGCTACATCTTTTATCGGGACATGCCCCATTACTGTTCCCACCCTGAGTTTTTCGCTGACTAGCAGCATCAGAAAATCCTTCACACCAAATTTATCAGCCAGATACTCGGTGTGACCCGGAAACGAAAAACCTGCCTCTGCAATATTGTGTTTATTAATAGGGCCGGTAACAAGCGCATTAATTTTTCCTTGCTGAAGGCTTTTCACTGCGCACTCGAGCGCCTGATACGAAGCAAGACCAGCTTCGGGGGTAGATTTTCCCAATTCCACTTTCACATCTTCATCAACGCAATTAACAATATTCGACCTTTTGGGATGGGCTTCTTCGGCAGTTCTAACCGGATTCAGGCTGAAATTTTCGACATTAATGGCCTTGCGGTGATAGGCTACCACTTTGGGTGAGCCAAACAGCACCGGAATACACATATCGTTTATGCGCTGATCGCTGAGGGTTTTTATTATGACTTCGTAACTGATACTGTTGATATCACCGTGGCTTATGCCAATTTTAATCTTCTCCATACTCACTTTTTTTCATCTGTTTTAATGCACGCCAAAGTTATATTGTATTCATCATGAATTACATTTTTTGCTAAAAAAATCAAACAACAACCTGACTCCCGAACCCGTAGCTGCTTTTCCGCGGTACGAATCATTGCCATCGAGATAGGCTGTTCCTGCAATATCGAGATGAATCCATGGATAATCGGTAAAATGTTCGAGGAATTTACCTGCAGTAATGGTACCGGCAAAGCGACCGCCAATATTTTTCAAATCGGCAACATCCGATTTTATCAGTTCTCCGTATTCCTCCCAGAGCGGTAGTTCCACCAAACGCTCATAACTTGTCTGTCCCGATTGTTTCAGGGTTTCGAGACATGCGCTGTTATTACTCATGGCCGCAATGGCAATGGTTCCTACAGCAACTACCGCAGCTCCTGTTAAGGTTGCAAGATCGACAACCAGTTCAGGCTCATATTTTTTTGCATAAGCAAGTGCATCGGCCAGTATCATACGTCCCTCGGCATCGGTATTCAGCACTTCGACCGTGGTGCCATCATACATGGTAATCACATCCTGCGGGGCGTAGGCATTTTCGCCCGGACGGTTATCAGTGGCCGGTATCAGGGCTATCACGTACAACGGTAACTGCGCTTTTGCAACTGCAAATAAGATAGCGCAGGCGGCGGCCGCTCCCGCTTTGTCGCTTTTCATGCTGTCCATCGAACCCTGGGTGGGTTTTAAACTCAGTCCGCCCGTATCGAAAACAATGCCTTTGCCAACCACCACATAGGGTTTTTCGTTGATGGCATTGGCCGGTTTATAGGTCATAATACTAAAACTCGGCGGGTCGATACTGCCTCGGTTCACCGCCAGTAATCCACCCATGCGCAGCGCTTCAACCCGCTTTTTATCGAATACTTCCACTCCGATTCCAGCATTCTGACCAACTTCCTGAATTTTTTCAGCCAGCTTGTGTGCACTCATGTGCGACAAGGGTTCGTTCACTATATCACGGGCCAGATAAACCGCTTCACAAAGCGTATTCAACCGGAATACATCGACATCAGTAATACAATCTGAAACCAACGAAATCGTATTCAGGTCTATTTCTTTTTTATCACGGTCGGTAAAATATTTGTTGAACCGGTATGCCGATAACACAATTCCTTCGGCAAAAGCCATGGCTGGTTTTGGAGATTTCGAAAAATCGGAAACAAAAACGTCGGTGGTTTTATTTTTGAGTAAGTGCTTAAAAACATCGCTTCCCAGCATCCTGATTTTCTCTATGGCTTCGGGAGTTTCTGTGTTTTCGGGCAACATCACCACAAAATTCCACTTGAAATACGAATTGATGGAAATACACTTTTCATCGGTTTCCAGTTTCGAAAGCAGATAGGCCTGCTCGGGTTTTGTCAGTGGAATAGATTGTGCATGGGCTTTGTCGCTGAGCAGATACACAACGGTTTCGTCGGCGGGAACCTGCCCTGCCAGTTTTATATTCGGTTGTTTTGTCATTGATTTGATATTTTTCTAATTCACATAATCCTGTCGCGTAACTATCGTGTAATAATCATTGTCAACCTGAATATACCCCTGATCGTAACAAAAGAAATAGGTATTTCCGGTTTTTGTGGTAAACACATTGGTATGATAATCAAAGTTAAAACCTTCATCCACCAGCTTCTGCCGGCTCACACGTGTTTTCCCTTTTGTATTAACCGATTCGAGCACCCTGCGATTTTTCTTCAGGATGCGGTTAATATTCCTGATCAGATTGGTGTGGTCCTGATTGAGCCGGTTGTTGTAAGTGTTGCGGCACTGGTCGCTGCAAAACTTCTTATCAACCCTGCCAATAAGCTTTTCTCCACATTCGAGACATACTTTGTCCATAATTTCGGAATTTATCCAAAGATAATAAAATGATGGAAATAGTTTCGAACTTAAATTGAATTATCTCCAGACAAAATTATTGTGTGCTTATCTGAAACGACATTGTCCTTAATAACCCATTGCCTTGTCGTCGCTCAGGTGATACTGAACAATTCCTGCCAACGGGTCATTAATGAATTTTCCGGTAAGTATTTTATTCTTTTGGGCAGCTACTTTAATTTCGTTTTCGAAATTCGATGCAACAGAACCAATAAAACCAACGGGCAGGTCGCAGCATTCGGGTATTGATTTTACAATCTTGAGAAAAAACTCATCGAAAGCGTTCAATAACAGCTCTTTCACCTGTGGCTGGCTGCGATGGCTGTGCAGAAACGGCACAAACGAAGCCAGATACACGCTGGGCGTACTGCTGCGATATATCGAATTCATCACATGATTGTAATCCATATCAAGCTCGCTACGGATGGTTTTAATGAAATCGTGATCGAAAGCGCTGTTATAGTACATCTCCAGAAACTTTTTTCCGAGGTAAGCCCCGCTACCTTCGTCTCCCAACAGATAACCCAGTGAGAGCACCTTTCTGAAAATGTCCTCTCCATTATAAGCGCAGGCATTGGCACCGGTTCCCAGAATAGCTGCAATACCTCTTTCGTGTTGCCACACCGACCGGGCTGCTCCCAGAATATCAGTAAACACATCAACAATAGCTACTGTAAAACTGTCTTCGAGTGCATCCGACATCATCTTGCGGCGTTCGGTATTTCCGCAGCCTGCGCCATAAAAATACACATGCTGTATATCGAGGGGATCCACTCCGTCGGGCAGTACTTCGAAAACGGCAGCCCTGACATCGTTATCAGTGATATAATACGGGTTTAACCCACGGGTACGGGTATGAACAAGCACCTCGCCATTCCCCCTGACAAGCATCCATTCGGTTTTTGTTGAACCGCTATCGGCAAACAGTAACATAATCGTAAAAAATTGCGCTTAAAATTAATCGAATATCTCGATTGAAGCAAAAAAAACACATTACTTTTACACAAAACTGATGCATGATGAAAGCAATGATTTTTGCGGCAGGGCTGGGAACAAGGCTCCGACCTCTCACTAACAACAAACCCAAGGCACTGGTCGAAGTCAACGGGACCCCCATGCTCGGCTTACTTATCAGTAAATTGAAGCAATCGGGGTTCGATACTATTGTTATCAATGTGCACCATTTTGCCCCTTTAATTAAAGAATATCTGCACGCAAACAACTGCTTCGGAATCGAAATTCACATATCCGACGAAAGCAATTTACTACTCGACACAGGAGGTGGTTTGATGTTTGCCCGCAAGTTTTTCGATGACGGCGAATCATTTTTATTGCATAATGTCGATATTTATTCTGATATCAATCTGAACGAAATTATAAATTTTCACCGAACCTCCGGGAACCTGGTTACTCTGGCCGTAAAACAACGCCCCAGCAGCAATTACCTTATTTTCGATGACAGGGGTTTACTCTGCGGATGGAAAAGCATTAAAACAGGTGAAGAAAAAATTTCGCGCAAAATAACCGTCCGAAACGAACTTGCTTTTAGTGGTATTCACGTAATCGACCCGAAGTTGTTCAAGCTTATCGGGAAGCAGGGGGCATTCGGAATTATCGGCGAATACCTCCGTCTGGCTGCCACCGAAGCCCTGGGTGCCTTCGTTCACAACGATAATCAGATTATTGACCTTGGAAAACCCGAAGCCATTGCCGAAGCCGAAGCAATCCTCGCGAATAAAATTTAAATCATAAAGGAGGCTACTGCACGTCATCACCGCAGCCAGACCACACCTCAATGCGAGCGCAGCGAAGCAATCCACCCACCCGGAGACGTGTTCTAAACCGTTCGAAAATACCTGTGCTGAGGCTCTCGAAGTACAGATTGCTTCATACTCGTAGACAGGCTGAAAACAAAATGCACCAATAAGCAGCGGCTATTGGTGCATTCATACAAAGGAAAGAAACGCTACTTACTTTCGATATAAGAATTCAATTCATCAATCGACGACTCAAAATCGAAAGCATCGTTTACCTTATAATAATTATTCTTATCATACACATAATCATACGCATATTTGGCAAAATCAAGCTTCGACGATTCAAAATCGAAAAGTTCCATTACAGCAAATATCTGATCAGCGCTCATGCAATTGGCTTTAACGACCTGCTTTGCCAGGGTAATCTTACTGTCTTCGAAACTTTTGGCTTTAATACTGTTGCAGGCGCTCGTAAAATCGCTGCTTCCCATCGGGTAAGCACAGGGACCGTTCACTGTAGGTTGCTGGTTGTTATTTCCACCATCGTTGGGGCGTTCGCCATGTCCGCCAGGACGCCTTCCATAATTATCGATTTGCGTATCGGTATCACTGATAGTCACCGATTCGTTGTAGGTCGATGTGGTGGTGGTAGTAGTGGTGACTGTGGTCGAAGTACCTGTCATATTCGGATCGCCAACATTCACATTCATATTAAACTCAACATTTTGTCCGTCAGGATCGGTAACGCTGACATTCATTCCATTTTCACCCACGGTCATATTCAGCCCAATGGTTTCGGTGTTTCCGCTAGTACCGGTTGTTTGTGTATTGATATCGGTGGTAATGGTCTGATTCACCGTTTGAGTCTGCGTTGGTTGAGCAGGTGGAGTCTCTGTTTTCTGAGGGGTCTCATAAGCCACTTCGGTAACATTTCCCGAAGGAGTAGCCGGTTTCGATTGCGCCGTAAACGGAGCTTCGCTGACAAACTTCAGGGTGTATTCACCTTTTTTGTTCTTGGCTACCGAAAATGTAAACTCTTTATTCGGTTCCGGGAAATACACGTTTTTATTCAATTCCGGGATACTCTTGTTGTTAAAAGCAATTTTCACACGGTACGAATCCGAATTCAGGTCTGCCGATTTCACATTCACGGCCGGATCCTGGTTTTGTTGCTCGCCGTTCAGAAACATTACAAATTTTTCGCCTTCATCGCTAAATACAATCAGTCGGTTTTGGCCATTCAGCGAAATTACAGCCAGCACGGCAATCATTAATACACTTAGTTTCTTCATAGTATGTTTATTTTTGTTATTTCAGCCATCAGGCATATCGAAAATTATGCCAATTATTTAGTTGTTTTTCTTCAACACCGTTTTCATTCTCACCGTATAGGTAAACTGCAGTACCGGTTCAAGCACATCGGGATTAATCACCTTATCGTAACTATTATCCGATACCTTATTATAGTAAATATTGATTTTCGCATTTTCATTTTGCAGGTTGGCTGTGGGCGATAAAGCCTTGGAATTATCGGGAGTGTACGACATAAAAGTTTCGTAACGCTGCAGCGGATAATAGCAATAATGCGATTCCTCATAAGTGCGAAACATCACCGGATTGGTAACACCCAGCGGGGCATAGTCTTTTGCCTTATCGTTTACAATCGTAACACAATTTGTACGCATTTCGTCAAGCACTTTTTGCTTATCGTTCAAAATATAATCTACCTTAATAATATCATAGATTTCAGATGCAGCAGCCCCTTTAATAATCTTATCGGCTTGCGGACGCTGTTTATACCGTATGTGCATGTTCTTCTTCAGTTCGAAGCCCTTGGGGATTTTTACATATTTTTTGCTGAACAACGACTTCTCCTCTTCGTATGCAAAAATCGGAGCCTGCGAAATAAAGTCAATATAAATATCGGTTTCGGCAATGCCTTCGGCAAGCAACAGCTTCTTAAAATCGCCAATACGCTGGTCGAGCAACTGGTGACACACTTCGAGACTTTCGCCAACCTGACTCATACCCAGCACCATCACATACGAATCGGGCTGCACATTCATCAGCACACTCGCCGTAACATAATACACACTATCACTGGCATTCGATGCATAAGCCGGCTGCTGATACTGATACTGATTGGCATTATATTCAAAATTATACTTATCATAATTGCCCGCCTCATCATATTTTGCACCCTTCTTACTTTGCGTAAATGCATAATTACCGGCTCCCTGAGCCATTACCGATACTGCCACTATCATCAGCGCAGTTGTTGTTAACAGGTTTTTCATGGTACGAGTGTTTTGTTGGTTACTATTCTCAATTACAATCACAAAAGTAATATAATCATCTCAAAATCAATCAATCCGGGCCAAAATTACGCCTTTGCTTCGCCAAAATCCTTCAAAATCTGGTTCAGCTCATCTTCGGTCTGACGCAACCGGCTTTTACATTCACTTATCAGATAGCTAGCGCGACGCACCTTGGCCGACAACTCATCAATATCAGTGTTTTCGTTACCGATTTCGTTTAAAATCTGTTGCAACTCCTCCAGTGCAGCTTTATACGATATTTTTTCCTTTGCCATAGCTTCCGGTTTACGATCCTTTTCGTTTAGTTCTATACTCAAGTTTAGTCAAAAATGCAATCACCTTTTCGCGCATATCGCCCTGAATACAAATTTCGCCATCCTTGGCCGAGCCACCCGTAGCGCAGTGCTGTTTCAGTTTACGGCACAATTCGTCGAGCGCATCCTGCGGCCCCACAAACCCGCTGATCAGCGTAACCTGTTTACCCTTGCGCTGCTTTCGGTCCAGTTCCACATACAGCAGCTGCTTTGCAGGCGGCAGCAACTCCGCTTCCGGC
>JAKQPY010000201.1:0-1477 GCA_029564465.1 Bacteroidota bacterium
AAATACAGAACCGCCCGTAAAATGGCGATTAAAACGCTGTTTGATAAATGAATGTATTAATCGGTTTTGAAGAAAGTCAGACGGTTTGCAAAGCGTTCCGCGAATTAGGAATTAATGCCTTTTCGTGCGATCTAAAACCATGCAGCGGGGGGCGTCCTGATTGGCACCTGCAAATGGATATTTACCAGGCTATCAATATGCGAAAATGGGATTTTATCGGACTGCACCCAGTTTGTACAAAAATGACGCTTTCGGGGAATAGGCACTATTCCCCCGGAAAAGAAAAGCACAAAGAACGGATTGAATCAGTTGAATGGACGGTTAAACTTTGGCAGTATTCGGTATCTGTTTGTGGTCGTGTTTATATGGAAAACCCAATGGGTGCAATGAACGGGGATATTAGACTACCAAAGCCGCAAATCATACAGCCGTATTTTTTTGGTGACAGCTTTCAAAAAACCACCTGTTTGTGGCTTAACGGTTTGCCGAAACTATACCATAACGCAAAGCCGAATATCTTTGATAGCCACGTTACGCACGTTGATCGCGGTGAAATGTTTGTTGCGAAATCGGGTAAGGTTATGCCAAAATGGTTTGCGGATTCATCAAGCACAAACAACGAAAAAAACAGGGCATTAAGATCAAAAACATTCCCAGGAATTGCGAACGCAATGGCGCAACAATGGGTCAAAATATTACTTGAAATATGAGCAAAATAACAATACACGGCACCGGCCCACGCGATGCGATAACCGTCGAAGAAACCGCGCTACACCAGCAGTTAACAGCGTTAGGCGTTTACGACCCGTTAATATCGTTTTTAGAATGCCTCACAATTTTGGGGCAAACAAAAAACGAGACAACGAAAAGCCTAAAACGGGAAATTGCGGAAAACGCATACGTTAAGCAGTTAGCAGCGGTTAGAAAAATGTGCGGAATGGAGCAGCCGGCACCGCAACCTGTACAAATACCAAAGCGGTCAACGTTCGGCACAAAAGAGGGCGTTACCACAGATCAACAAGCAGAACTATTCGACTAATGAAAAAAGCAAAAGAAACAGCGAACGGAATAACAGCAAATATTATACGGGTTGTAAATATGCAGCCGGGATGCAGCGCGATACGAATTAACAGTACAGGGATTTACGATACAAAAAAGGGCATATTCAGAACGAGCAACGGAACCGCAGGAGTAGAAGATATTATTTGCATTATCAGGGGCAAATATGTAGGAATCGAAGTAAAGGCCGGGAAAGACGCGCAAAGGTCGGCGCAAAAAGCACGGCAAATTGACGTAGAAAAATCAGGAGGCGTGTATTTTATTGCGCGTTCAACTGATAGTTTTTTAGAATTTTTCACCGAAATAAACAATAAATAACAAACTTTCCCGGACGCACACAGCGCACCAGCCGAACTGAATCGACAGTTATCGCCGGAATGATCGACCGGAATGGGAGTTTTTCACAATTTAAACGAAA
>JAKQPY010000030.1:0-15603 GCA_029564465.1 Bacteroidota bacterium
TCCTTTCCCAGCATTCTGAACATATTCTTTTTGTATGCCTCTACGCCCGGCTGATCGAAAGGGTTCACCCCCAGCATGTAGCCACTGATGGCACAAGCCACTTCGAACATATAGAGCAGGTAGCCAATTTGATAAGCATTAATTTCGGGTATTTCGAGCCGTAATACGGGTACTCCGCCATCCACATGCGCCTGTGCCGTGGCTTCCATGGCGGTGGCATTTACAAAATTCATACTCTTACCGGCCAGATAGTTTAAGCCGTCGGCGTCGTTGTTATCGGGGGGAATAAAAACATTACCCCCGGCTTTTTCGACCGAAAGAATTGTTTCGAACATCATGCGCTGCCCATCCTGAATGTACTGACCCAACGAGTGCAGGTCGGTGGTGAACTGCACCGATGCAGGGAATAGTCCCAGATGCTGCTTGCCTTCGCTTTCGCCATAGAGCTGTTTCCACCATTCGGCGATATAGTGTAGCCCGGGCTCGTAGCTCACCATGATTTCGGTGGTCTTGCCCTTGCCCAGCAGGCAATTCCGTATGGCAGCATACTGCACCGCCGGATTTCCTTCCGATTCCAGCATTGTATCGTTGACAGCAGCCCTGGCTCCGGCCATCAGTTCGGTTATGGCTATACCCGAAAGGGCGATGGGCACCAGTCCAACCGGCGATAACACCGAGAAACGACCTCCCACATTGTCGGCAATAACAAAACTCCGATAGCCTTCGACATCGGCCATTGAACGAAGCGCACCCCGCTTTTTGTCGGTAATGGCAATGGTGTAGCGCGCAGCTTTTTCGCGACCTTCTTTCTGAATTAATAAATTACGCAGCAATCGGAATGCGATGGCCGGTTCGGTGGTGGTTCCCGATTTCGAAATGACCACAATGCCAAACGAACGTGTTTCGAGATACTTGAGCAGGGCATCGTGGTAGGGCTGACTCAGATGGTGTCCGGCATAAATGAGTTCGGGGCTCGGAGAATCGAAAGGTTTAGCCAGGGCATCGATAACAGCCCTTGCGCCCAGATATGAACCACCAATGCCAACCACAACCACTGCATCCAGCTTTTTCAGGGAATTTACCGCTGCCATAATTTCGTTGGCGAGGGGTGGATTGAACTGCAGGGGCAAATCGAGCCAACCCAGAAAGTCGTTGCCGGCACCCGAACGTTTTTTTAGGGTTTGCAGGGCTGCAATGGCTTGTTGTGTGTAGCCGTTGAGTTCTTCGGAACTGACGAATGACTGGAGAAATCGGGTATCGGTTTTCATGGCGTGTGAGTTTTTGTAAAGATAAAAAAATCGATGCGAAATTGTTGTTAACGCTGCTTTAATTTTTTATGATTCGTATTGATGTATACCAGGTATTGCTGCAAATTGTTATTTTTGAAAAAAATAGCCGTATGATGAAATATATAATGATGGTCGTAGTAGTGCTTTTAGCAACCGGAATTAGTCCGGCACAGGAAAGCCTCATATCGCGCAATCCGATCACATTGCCCTTCGACGTTTGCAGCAGCAATACCATCGAGAAAATGTTACGCAAGCATAAGGATGTTAAGTTCGACGACATGCAGATACAGGAACTGAGGCTCGAAATATGGAACCGAAATGCACAGATCGACAAAGAGCAGCAGGAACTGATTAACCGGAGGAACCATCTGATAGGAATACGGCAGAAAATAACCCAACTGGGGAATCCCGACCTTATTCAGATACGAATAAAAGAAAAGCAAAATGCCATCGAAAAAATACGTAACGACATACGCACCAACCTTGCAGGACTTGGTTACAAAGGAATTTATGTTTTCGCTTGCAAAACCTCATCAAGCTACGATACCGAAAAGTCGCTGCATGAACAGGCCATGAAATTTATGACCCCGTTGTCGGTCGAAAAAACCAACGGGAGCTATATTGCTTCGGTTACCGAACTTCGCAAGAAAGAAGGCTACGAAGACAGCCTGTACCGGTATATTACCGAAGTGGTTCAGGGAACTTCGAACATAGAGGCTGAAATAATCAACAAACTCAACCGCAAGGACGGCTACTATATTTTTGTTGCAAAGCTCAACACCAAACCCCTCCAGAAAGAAGTGAATCCGGTTAAATCCGACAATAGCCCCAGTCCGGAATATGTGGTGATTTTTGATGCTCTTCGCGACAAAAACATGAACAAAAAAATCATGGAGGTAGGTGCCGGAAAAGACGATGTAAAAAACCTGGAACAGGAAATTGCAAAATGGAGGGACCTGGTGGCTGCCGAAAACAACAGAATCCGCGAGATCGAAAAAGATTTTATTTTATCGGGAAATCAGAAGATACTTCAGATAAATGAAGAAATAAAAGCACTGCAACTGGAATACGACCTTACGGTGTCTGAAATTACCGGACTGATGACGGTGTATTCTCCGAACATCATTTTCAATAAAGCCTCTGCCGAAACCAGTATTCGCGAAGCGGTTGCCGCTATCGACCAATCCATTGCAGAACTCGAGACTGCAATAATGGAAAAAGAAGCTGAGCGCTTATATGCCGATTATCAGATACTGGTGACCACCAGCGGTGATTATTTCACCAAGCTGGCCGAAGAGTGTATGGCTTCGAAGGACCGACTTACCGAAATGTATGCAAAGGTTGATCATTACGTAAAACTGGTGGAAATGGAAAACGACAATTACCGTAAAACCATCGGCAACGATCAGGTGTACGTAAAGTACTTCGACAAAATATGGGTCTATCCCGAACCGGGTGAAGGTGATTTTTTCAGACTTACGGTGGTGGTCAAGTTTTCGTTGAGAAAAACAAAACCCTCGTGGAAGTTTTGGGATTAAATGCAGGACAACGGGCAATCCGGCTCCGCTCAATGTCCGCTATCCGCAGCAGCAACCGCCACAACTGCGCCGATCGACAAATTCCATTACCGAATCGGTAATATAGCGAAGGGTTTCGTTGTCCATTTCGGTATGAATGGGTAAGGACAGTACATTTTTGCATAAGTATTCGGTTACCGGAAAATCGTCGGGGTTGTAGCTGTATCCTTTGAACGCATCCTGCAGATGCAGGGGAACCGGGTAGTATACCGCCGAAGCAATACCCTTCTCGGTTAGATGATTCTGCAGCGAGGCGCGGTTGATATTATCGAGAACAAGCGTGTACTGATGAAAGGTGTGCAAGGAGTACGGATTGCGGGCCGGAATCCTCAGATTGCGGCAATGACCAAAAGCTTCGGCGTAGTAGTCGGCCACCGAAATACGTGCTTTGATGTACTGGTCGAGGTGCGGCAGCTTAGCGCGCAACACGGCAGCCTGAATGGTGTCGAGGCGCGAGTTTACACCGATGCGTTCGTGGTAGTAGCGTACTTTCATTCCATGGTTAATAATGCTTTGCATCATAGCCGCCAGGTTGTCGTCGTTGGTAAACAGGGCTCCCCCATCGCCATAACAGCCAAGATTTTTCGAAGGGAAAAACGAAGTAGTACCAATGTGCCCGATGGTGCCGGCTTTAGCCGTTGTGCCATCCGAAAAATAGTAGTCGGAGCCGATAGCCTGAGCCGTATCTTCAATTACGTAAAGATTGTACTCAGCGGCAATTTTCATAATTTCTTCCATGTTGGCACATTGTCCGAACAGATGCACCGGAACAATGGCTTTGGTGCGCGGGGTAATGGCCTTACGGAGTCGTTCGATATCGATATTGAAGTAGTTGGGCTCCACATCTACCAGTACCGGGGTTAATCCCAGCAACGCAATAACCTCGACGGTGGCAATAAAGGTGAAATCGGAAGTAATCACTTCGTCGCCGGGTTTGAGACCCAAGGCCATCATGGCTATCTGCAGGGCATCGGTACCATTGGCACAGGCAATGGCATGTTTTACCCCCTGCGAGGCAGCCAGTTCCTGCTGAAATTGTTTTACAGCCGGTCCGCCAATAAATGCTGTGTTGTCGATTACCTCCTGTATGCCTTTGTCAACTTCTTCTTTTATTTTCAGGTACTGACCTTTCAGGTCGACCATAGGGATTTGTTTCATGCTGCCATTGTTTTAATAAGCCACAAAAATAGAAATTTTTTGAATGAGAACGGAAAACGTTGAAACCACCATTGCATGGTTCGCAGTTTCGGAGCGTAGCACGAAAACAGAAACACAGGCTTCAAATTTTAGGTTTTTGTAATATTTCGCCATATTTTTTATTATTTTTGCATGGTTATTTCAGAGGCATGAATATCGAAAAATACATTCCCGGGTTGCTCTGTGAGCATGATTGTGTGATTGTTCCAGGTTTTGGCGGTTTTGTGGTAAACTACCGCGAAGCGATGGTGGACTTTCAGCATCAGAAGCTTACACCACCGGCACGCGTTGCTGCTTTTAACCAAAGCCTGACGATGAATGACGGTCTGCTGGTAAGTTACGTTTCGCAGCAGGAACAGGTGAGCTATAGCATTGCCATGGAAGAGGTGAAGTCGTTTGTACTATCGGTACGCAGCGAACTGAAAAGCTCCGGAAGGGCTTCGATTGAGCAGCTTGGCTATTTTACACTTCAGGGAGAAAGCCTCGAATTTCATCCCCTTGCCGATCAGAACTTTTTACGCGATGCTTATGGTCTGACGGAATTTCATTATCCCTTGCTGAAAACCGTTTCCACACAACAGGTGGTTGAAGAAACGGCAAAAGAACTTGTGCGTCAGGTGGCTCAAGTGAAACATCGCCGTCCGGGCTGGGGAATTACCATTCCTGTGGCTGCAGCATCGATAGCACTGGCTGTTGTGCTGTTCAATCAGGATAAAATGCTGCAAAGTATCAGCCACAACTATGAGATGAATCCGTTTCAGATACCGGCCTCAAAGTCGATAGTTCATAACAACCGTACGGCAGTAAGCATTGAGGAACCTGTTATAACTCCGGTAAACAGCGACAGCATAACCAAGACTCAAACCACAGTACAACCAAGCACTCAGGTTGTTGAAACGAACAATGGAAACCGGGTTCATATTGTTGCCGGATGTTTCTCGAATCGCGAAAATGCAGAGGCAATGCTTGCAAAACTAAGCCAGCAGGGTTATCAGGCATGCATTCTGGAATCGGCAGACCAGATGCACCGCGTCAGCCTGAAATCATACCGGGATAGTGACGCAGCCAATGCTGAATTGCAGCAACTGAAAACCAGCACGGGCAATCAGGCCTTGTGGGTAATGGTGGAATAATCAGATTTTTTATTTGGATGATGCGTTGGGGATGTTTTTCCCAAAGGCTCGATGGTTGTTTTAGGCCAATGCAAAGAGTTGATTTCTTGCAGGATCAATGGGTTTTGTTTCACGTTAAGGCGCAAAGCTTCGTCTCGCGGGTTCGACGAATGAGGTTTCTCGCCAAGACGCAAAGGCGCCAAGGTGCAAATTGATTTAAGGTGTTCAATTGGCATTGACATTTCGACAAGCACAATGTAAACTTCACTCCCGCTCTGAGTCACCGGTACGGGACTCGGTGCTAATTGTGGTAAGGTTTTTTTACAATGGAATTAGGGAATAAGTTTGCATCCGAGTCCTCTGTGAGTGACTCGAATGGAGAGAAAGAGGCGACCTCTTTACGAATGAGGTCGGGATGCAGGGACAGCAAAGATTTAAGGATGTGCAAATTCTGAAGCCCGGAATCCGGTAATGGTAAACTGATTGCTGTCGAGTGGGGTGACTTCCAAGTCGAAGGTTTCGTTGTTGGCGCACCACAGGTGATACACTACTATATCATTCCGGCAACCGCATTCGATGAACTTATTTCCATGCCGCAATGTTTCTTTTTCTTTCAGGAGTTCAGTTTGGGCTTCGGTCGAAATGTGATTGGTTATGTCGTTATAGACAAAATCATTCAAACAGTATGCGACTTCTTTCTGGCTTACTTCCCCGCACAGGTCGCAGTCTTTTGTGAATTCCGGCTTTTGTGAACAGCCCGATGCCATATACATAACAGCGGCAATAACAAGGATGAAGGATGGTTGGATGGTGGCTTTCATGTTAAGGAGTTTAATGATGAGAGTCAAAGTACTCATACTGTAATAATATTACTTCGAATTGATATGAATCTAATAATTGCATAAGTTTGTTATTGGGAGCTTGAAGGAATTCTTATCCATTCATCTTGATTGATACTATTGGTATCAATTCTGGTTCTCCAAATGAAGTCTTCATTTAGCTTAACAATTTTATAGGTTTGTATTTTTGATTTACCCGAATCGGTTGCACCACAATCATAATGTCTGGATTCAATAATGACTGATGGATTTGCCTTATTCTGGTAAAGAATATCATCTGTCACCCAATTACAGACACTCCCGGCAAAAACAAACACCATGATAATTAAAGAAAGTAAGGAAAACCCAATAGTAGCGAAAATAATCGCCAAAACGCTCACTAACTTATCTTTTGCCTTTACAGTTCCAGTTAACGTCAATAAAACAGCTATTGGAATACCATATAATCGAATCAAAAGAAATATTGAATTAATATTATCGTTGTTTGATTCCAGAGGCAGCACAGAAACCAGCAAACTAAGAACGATACTACTTCCAATAAAGGAAATTGATATCCAAAAAATAGTTTTAAACAATATGCTCATACTGATTCAATCGAAATTACTTTAAAACCTTTTATACAAATTCTCGTGTCTACGTCTAAATATAGGAGTATTGTCAGAAAGATAGATTAAATCATTATATTCATAATACTCGATTCTTTTGAGTTTACCTTTGCTACTGTAATATTTCCACGCTCCATGACGCTGACCTAAAAAATACATTCCGATTAAAACCTGTCGACCATTTTGGGCATGATAATATTTCCATTCACCATCAGGAAGTTGATTGTATTTATAACCCTCACTGTATAATCTTCCATCAAAATATTCTTTGAAATAGGCTAGGTTTTCGTCATGCCAAAAAATTGATTCCGTCAAATATCTCTTACCATTTGATGGCGTATGGTAAACTTCCCATGTACCACAAGGTTTATTGTTATTATAATACATTATTTCATCAGGCTCGGTGTAACATTCTGACTTTGACCATGGGCTTACTCCAAAACTAATCCACTTTCCCTGCATTAATCCATTTTCATCAATCCTATTTACAGTATCTCCCATGAAAATATTATATTCTATACCCTTTTCTTTAATTAACCTACGGGTAATGTTTCCAGATTCGTCATAAAACAAAATTTCTTGCCGAGGATGGCTATCCAAAAAATCAATAATTACTTTTATCTGGCAATTTAAATAATAATAAGAACAAAGACCGTATCGCATTATTTTTTTACCATTGCTTAACACAGTGTCAATCGTGTAGTTTTCTATGCTTTTTATTTGATTGTTGGGGTAGTAAGTGATTTCTTTGCATTTCTCTCTATTGCTTATATTTGCATATTTAGAAACAACATTATGCTTATTGTCATAGTATTCGTAAATAATGGCATAAGTACTTAAAGAATCGACATAGGATTTAAATATTTTAACAGAAAGTGTTGAGTCTGAATTGTACGATAAATAATTATCAAACTCTATTCTATTAAATTGTCTTACTGCAAATTCATTCGCGTTAATACTATAAGATGCAACTAAAGGGTCTGTTAAGACTTTTTTTTGAGAACAGTTTATTTCACCAATTTCACGTATCGCACCATTTTCATAATAAATTACAAAATTGCCTTTAGGAATTTGATTTATGTATTGGAATGATGAAAATAATTGTCCATTCGAATAGTACAGGTTCAGTGTTCCAGTGCCGTTAATCAGTTTACAGGTATCGTAAGGCAATCCTAAACTATCGTTGTTCGAAATCAGGTTGAATGGCAGATTATTTTTGTATTCAATTTCGAAATGCAACGCACCATTGGAATGATATTCCTGTAATTTCCTTAAATTATTATCGTCATCGAAAGAGAATATTGACTTTATGCCAGAATGGTCTTTATCGTAACATAAACCACTTAATTTTCCTTCCTTGTATTGCAAATATCTTGCAGTGTCGTTCAGGCAATTAACGTTGAAATCAATAAATTCTCCATTTTTAATACCATTTGAATAGTTTTCCTCCCGATAAATCAAATTTAGTTTATTCTTATAATTAAACCAATAGGTTATTGATTTTCCATGTTTTACCCCATTTTTATAGTGTGCTAAAAAAGAAATATTCCCATTGAAATAAAATACTTTCATTTGTCCATTTAAAACATCATCCTCGAAACTTGTTAGTTCCTTGTTAATTGTATCGCCAATTTCTGTTATATAATAAGCGGCCCAAACACCTGTTTTCTTGTCATTAATGTATTTACCCGATATATAGAATTTCTCGGTTATATTGAAAAATGTCCAATAACCTTCTTTTTTTCCATTAACCAGGGGACCTTCTTCCTTAAGAATTCTAACATCCGGGTTAAGTGTGAAGTAATACTCTTTAAAATAACAGCTAGTATCAGGGTAAAAATTTGCTTTTTCATTAAAAAATTCAGAAATAACACTCTCATCACCAATTGATCCTCTTCCAAGATAACTACTGGTTTCTAATTCGGACTTTGGAGGAATTGAATAACATCCGAAATTTTGGGTAAATGCCTTAAAATGCAATATATTCAATATGCAAAATACAATTACTGCCAATT
This sequence comes from Bacteroidota bacterium, assembly GCA_029564465.1. Lineage (GTDB taxonomy): Bacteria > Bacteroidota > Bacteroidia > Bacteroidales > ML635J-15 > JAGOEF01. The sequence goes on from JAKQPY010000030.1 coordinate 8,635, forward strand.
TGGAACAATTCAACTGAAAAATCGATTTAATTATTTAGAAACGAAATACATCAAACATAATTGTCTTTGATTTTATTTAAATTCATATTAAAACTGCACTGAAAACAAAAACGTTGATTCAAAACAGCTTGTAATTAATGGTGTAAATTTACTTCATAGTTTTGATTTTGGTAAAGTGTTGCGAAATATTATGAAAGGTGGCTTGCATTCCATAGGTTTGGTAAGCCGGAATAACAAAATTAATGGCGGCAGATGCAACCATTTTACATATCGCAGTCTTATGTTTGTAATATGATGAGTGAACGGGAAATTATCAGGGGATGCGTGGAGGGGAACCGAAATGCGCAGGCTGCGTTATATGGCGCATATAATGCCGTGGTGCGGGGTATCTGCCTGCGGTATACCGGAAACAAAAACGATGCAGAGGACCTGGTTCACGATAGTCTGATTAAGGCAATTATGGCGATGAAACAATATACAGGAAAAGGCCCGTTCGAAGCCTGGCTAAAACGTATAGCCATGAATACCTGCATCAGTTTTATCAAAGAACGGAATAAAACCGGCAGAATGATGGTTGTTGTCGAGAATCTGGGTGTTGCCGATGATGACGAAACGACGGATGAAAACCGGGGTCTGCTGGAACGCTGCCTCGACGAAGGCATAGGCCGCGACGAACTGCTGCTGGCTATTTCGCAGCTACCCGACGGATATCGTATGGTGCTGAACATGTATGTAATCGACGAATTACCCCATCACGAAATTGCCCGGCAACTGGGCATCAGTGTCAGTACATCGAAGTCGCAGCTTTCGAGGGCACGCAACCTGTTAAAGAAAAACCTGATGGCACTGTTGCCACAATATGAACTAAATATTTCGGCACATGGAAACGAGTATGAATGATAAACTGGACCTTGCCCTGAAAAAAGAATTTCGGGGGATGGAAATTTCGGGGCCGGCGAACGGACTGGATGCCTTTATGGCAAAAATACCCAAACCGGGTCTGCCGTTTATAGGGCAAGTAATGATTTTTACTGCTTCGGTACTTGCCGTGGCCATATCGGGAATATGTATTTCGAATGCCCAGATCGGTCAGGAAAATCACGCTGATTCGGGAATTTTTGCCAACGCAATTAACGAGCGCAGCCTGATGACAGATTATACGTTTAAACCAAGCTTAATTGAGAATACCAATGTTGCGGTTGCCGGCATGGAGCCTGTCTATCCTACTTTTGTTTCAAAAAATACTGAAACAGCTACCAGCGTTTCGGCGCCTGAACAAAACAGTGATGAGAGCAGACTCCGGATATACCAAGCACAACCGACTGAGTCGGACCCTGAGGTAGTAACATCAGAACCTCAGCACAGGCTGATATACGACACCGTACACGTTAACGAAACCATCATGGTTCACGATACGGTGATAACCAAAGAGCAGCATCGGGTTAGCCTGCGGAATAAACGCAAAAATACACGGTAAACCATGCCCAGCCTTATCCGATACCTGCATAAGTATATTTTTACAGTCATTATGATTTGTATCGGAGCAAGTCTTTCTGGCCAGCAGAACGACACTATCAGGATCATCAGGAAGCACGTAATAACCGACACCACCATTGTGAATATAAGCCAGCCTGTTTACGACACAGTGTACTTCAGCCCATTTCCCGAAAGTCTGGCGGTATCGGTTATCATTGGTGGCGGTCTTGGTGTCAATCGTTTTGCACCTGCACCCGACAGCGATGCCTCGACGATGCTTCGAAACACCATGGGGCGCCCCCTGCAACTGCGTGGCGGGATACACCTGACGGCAGGATATAAAAGAATGAGCGTTGAAACCGGGCTTGAGTTTTCGCAGATTTCGCAAAGTTTCCGTTTTTCAAGAACACTTAGCACGACTGACACCTTGTGGTATTACACATATGAGAATCATACGATGACATATTATGACACCATCTGGCAGGATACCCTTACTGATTTCGAGATTGATACCATTACGGTAACATGGACAGACTCGGTACCGAATGACAGTATCGTAACCCATAGTTCCGACACGGTGCTGAACCACCAAAATCAATACCGGCAGATTAAAATTCCGGTTCTATTCGGGTTTACCCTCTTTGAAACAAGGCGCTTTTCGGCGACCATTACCGCTGGGCCGGTTTTTGGATTCTTCGTCGAAAACAACGCGTACACGCTCAGTGGCGAGTTAATGCCTGTGAGAACTACCGCCCCAAAAGGCTTAATTCCCTATGCATATTTGTCGGCAGGCATCGAATATAAATTTGCACCGGGTTTTGGGTTGGGTTGCGGGGCTTACTACAATTTCCTATTGAAGAAGCCCGAAACATCAACAGACGCATTTTTACAAAATTCTGATAATTACGGAATTACATTTCAGTTTTATTACTATTTTTGATAATTGAAAATAAAATGGTGCAACCTTTTTAAAAACTCAAGTCTTACTGTTGAAACCAAAAAATACGAATGATATGAAAACGCTCAAGATTTTTACCATTGCCATGATTCTTCTGCTGGGATTAACTCCGCTTGCCAAATCGCAGAACTGCTTTCTGGACGCCGGCTACAATGCAGAAGGACTGACGGCGAGCTTCACTGCCCAGATGTATGAATTTACAGTCAACAACCAGGATTCGACCGTGACTCCGGTTGAGGCCCAATATATCTGGATTATCGGAAACCAGAGTTTCACGGGATCACAGTTTGTGTATCAATTTGCGGCAGCCGGCAATTATACGGTAACCGTAACGGGCAGCTCTGCATCGAATTGCGTGGTTACTTACACCCTTCTTGTATTTGTTTCGGATGGAAATCCCGTTGATTCAACCGACTATTTTATGGTGAATATTTCGGGAGATTACTATGCCGGAGAAAATTGCGAAGCCGGTTTAACTGCCTATGTGATGGGAGGTAATGCCCCGTTCAGCTACTTTTGGAGCAATGGCGTAGTGGGAAGTTCGCTGACAGATTTGTGTGCCGGAGAATATTGTGTAACGGTTGCAGACAACGAAGGCTATACCGCCAGCAGCTGTTTTACGGTGTATGAGGGGAACAACAACGAGCCGGGCGACACCACGTGGTACAACAATATTTATCTCGGGATAAGCTATGATTTTGCTTCGCAGGACGATTGCTCAGCGTTTGCAACGGTTAGTGTTTCGGGTGGTACGCCACCGTATGCCTATCAATGGGACAATGGAGTAACCACACAAGTTGTTACCGGTTTATGCGTTGGTCAGACCGCTTGTCTTACAGTGATTGATGCAGCCGGAAATGCGGCCACCGCTTGTGTGTATATTTCGATGGATAACACAAACCCCGGCGACAGTACACTAAACGGTGACGATCCATGGGAATCGACACTTGAATGGGAAGTCGACTCGATGTTTAACACTGCCGAAATCATTGATTATTGGGTAACCGATACTGAAATGTGTTTTGTATGGGCCATGGTTTACGAAAACAGCAACTACACCGAAACATACACCGCATGCTATCCCATTGATGCAGCAACCATCGAAGACGGATATTATCTGGTATATCTGCATGTGGTATTCAGCAACGGACAAAAAGCCAACTACACCTTTAGTGATGTGGTGTATGCTGAACCTTCGGCATTCCTAAGCGTTGGAGACACCCCGGTATTGCCCGGAATAAACCTGTATCCCAATCCGGTGAGCGATGTTCTCAATATCGAAGGCTTCGATGGAAGTGCATCAGTGAGCATTTGCGTATACAATGTGGCCGGAGTGTTACTCGAATCGATGGATTACAACCGGGTATCGGGTGTTATCGCGCTGAGTACCGGTGAATGGCCAAGTGGGGTGTACATTGTAGAAACCCGCACTGGTGAAGTTCGAAACACATTCAGAATAGTGAAGTAAGCGGTCATTAAATATATTGCGAACAGCCTGCACAGCAGGCTGTTTTTTTGTTTTACCTCGTGATAATGCATTGAAAGTTAAATCATTATCATCATTTCATACGTATCGCGAAGGTTGATGTAAAAATATTACCTTTGTAAATCTAAGTATTGATTATGATAATCATCACAGGAGCCGCCGGTTTTATTGCCAGCAATCTGGTTGCCCGTTTAAACAGCGAAGGCTTCAGGGATTTGGTGCTGGTCGACGATTTCAGCAGGAGCGATAAGCAGAAAAATTTCAGTAGTCATACCTATATGCAACTGGTGCACCGTGACGATTTTGCAGAGTGGTTGCGCGGACATCAGCGTTTTGCGGAATTTGTATTTCACCTGGGAGCACGCACCGACACCACCGAATTCGACCACAGGGTTTTCGAGAAACTAAACCTGAATTATAGTAAACAAGTTTTCGAAATATGCACCGAGTTCGGAATTCCGCTGGTATATGCCAGTTCGGCAGCCTGCTATGGCATGGGTGAACATGGTTACAGCGATGATGATGCGGTTACGCCGTTGCTGAAACCCCTCAATCCATACGGGGAGTCAAAGCTTGCCTTCGATAAATGGGTGCTGGCTCAGGAGAAGAAACCCTATTTTTGGGCAGGGGTCCGTTTTTTCAATGTTTTCGGGCCCAACGAATACCACAAGGGTAGAATGGCATCGGTAGTATGGCATGCCTATCGGCAAATCAGTGAAACCGGAAAAATGAGGCTCTTCCGTTCGCATAAACCCGGCGTTGCCGATGGAAACCAGCAGCGCGATTTTATTTATGTTAACGATGCAGTGGATGTGTTGCTGTTCTTCATGCTTACGCGTAAAAATTCAGGTATTTACAATCTCGGAACCGGTGTGGCAAACACCTACCGTTTTTTGGCGGAATCGTGTTTCGGGGCAATGAGCCAAGCCGCTGACATCGAATTTATCGACACACCTGCGGATATCAGACACACCTACCAATATTATACCTGCGCCGACATGAATAAACTGCGGCTGGCGGGCTACAACAAAGCGTTTACGCCTCTTGCCGAAGCCATCGAACACTACCTAAAGGACTATTTAATACCTTCGAAGTATTTGTAAGTATGAGCGAAAAGAAAAAATTCAAGGGCGATGTGGAAGAATGCCGGGCACAGAACAGTGCCTTACAGGTTAACGAGGGGGTTTCGCAACCGCCACAGGTAAATCCGGCGCTCATGCACCGAAAATCACCACGGAAACGCATGCTGGGCTTTGATGAGTATTACGAAGGGATAATTGCAGGGAATCGCAGCATTTTGGGCCAGGCAATTACCCTTGTCGAAAGCCGGCTCGAAGAACATCAGGACATGGCGCAGCAACTTATTGAGAAATGTCTGCCATTGTCATCAAAATCGATACGCATAGGTATTACCGGTGTACCCGGAGTGGGAAAAAGCACATTTATTGAAGCACTGGGGTTGCACCTCACTAATCATGGTAATAAACTGGCTGTACTGGCTGTTGATCCGAGCAGCGAACGTTCGAAAGGCAGTATTCTGGGCGACAAGACCCGTATGGAGCAGCTATCGGTACACCCCAATGCCTTTATCAGACCTTCGCCTTCGGCAGGTACGCTGGGCGGGGTTGCACGTAAAACACGCGAAACCATTGTTCTGTGCGAAGCCGCCGGTTATAATGTGATTTTTATTGAAACAGTCGGTGTAGGGCAATCAGAAACCGCTGTTCACAGTATGGTTGATTTCTTTTTGCTACTGATGCTGGCCGGAGCCGGTGACGAACTGCAAGGAATTAAGCGCGGAATCATGGAAATGGCTGATGCCATTGCGATAAACAAAGCGGATGGCAATAATATGGACAAGGCGACTATGGCCAAAGCCCAGTACCAAAGCGCCCTGCACCTTTTCCCCATGACAGCTTCGGGATGGAAACCCCGCGTTCTCACCTGTTCGGCTGCTACCGGAACGGGAATACCTGAAGTATGGGAAATGATCAGCGAATATGTTGCCGCGGTTAGAATGAACAATTACTTTGCGGATAACAGAAACAATCAGTCGCTGTATTGGATGCACCAAAGCATCAGCGAATCGGTTCTCGAAAGCTTCTATCATAACCACGATATTAAAAAACGTGTTGATGAACTGGAACGAAAGGTGAAAAACAACGAAATCAGCTCGTTTATTGCAGCCCGGAAGCTATTGGATTTCTATCAACAGAAAAAATAGTAATGTGACTTTGGTGATTCGAAAAGGCCAGCCCGAAATTTACACGACATTGCAACAGCTTGGCATTTCGTATGGCTATTTTGAGGCACCCGCAGACTTCAGCAGCGAAGACGACACAGGGTTTTGGATCCGGAGCGGTGCTACCCGCTGCAAGAATTTGTTTCTGCGAAATCACAAAGGTGACAAACATTATCTGGTAATTGCCCCTTTCTACGAAAATATTTCGATAACACGCCTGGAACAACACTTCAAAAAAGGGAAAATATCTTTTGCTTCCGACCACCGGTTACTTAGTCACCTGAAGGTACAACCGGGTGCAGTTTCGGTTTTCGGGTTAATCAACGACAAGGCAAACCGGGTGGAAGTATTCCTCGACGAAAGACTGCGCAAATATGAAAAGCTTAGTTTTTTACCCAATTGTAAGGGTGCCATTATAACATTCAGCCAAAAAGACTTGCTCCGAATACTGGATTATTGTGGAAATATGTGGAGTTTTTTCAATTTTAACCCGGAAGAAAACGTGTGAACAATTATCCGTTACTTAACGGTTAATAAACGACTATTTCTACCACGGCATTGCAGGGCAAGGGCTTATCAGTTGTGAGAATCAGGTTTTTTACCAAAAAATTATCCGTTACTTAACGGTTAATAAACGACTATTTCTACCGGGGCGTTGTGGTGCAAGGATTTATCAGTTGCGAAGAATCAGGTTTTTCTAGAAATATTTCCGTTTATTTACTCATCCAGTAAATCAGGTCGGAGTGTGCGCGTTCTTTCATACGATTGCTCATCTTTCCATTTTTCGATTTCAGCTGCATTTCCCGA
>JAKQPY010000031.1:0-2308 GCA_029564465.1 Bacteroidota bacterium
AGCCTGTGAATAAAACGCAAAGGGTTCGTTTACCCGATGACGACCTGAAACTCGACACCGAAGGCATGACCGCAGATGATGAGAAGATGTACCGCAAAATTGCCGGGGAACGCGATGCGTATCGTTCGAAAACCGAAAAAGCCGATACACAGATTGCCTCGCTCGAAAACAAGATGCAAGCCAGCACTTCGGAGCGCAAAAAAGCCCGACTCGAGAAGAAAATACAAAAGACCGAGGAAAAGAGAAACCGCTACATTCTTGATTATTACAACACGAACACCGAAATTGCCCGCCTCGAAACCGATCGGCTCAACAAACTATACGAGGCCATTGCGCCAATACACCCTGAAAACGGAGATTATGCCGATAGCCTGAGAAATCTGGCCCGACAAAAAGAACAACTGGCCGATCAGGCTGCTGCCCAGGCCGAAAACGAAACAAGCAGCACCGAACGTGCCCGCTTGTATGCCTACAGCGACAGCCTGCGGGCAGAGTCAATAAGGCTCCACAGCGACGCCATCGGCATTGCCGCCGACTTTGTTTCGGTACGTCCCCGCGATATTCAGCCCCTGCGCGACACGCTACTGGTCGTAAGCGTTGATACAGTTATTGTAACACCACCCGACACGCTGGCAAACACAGTCCCGCGCGACACTACCCCATCCGACTTGATTGAGGCCAGTCAGAAAGGGCTTGTTTTCAGAATACAGTTTGCTGCTTTCAACCGGATTGTAGGCGATGAATACACCCGTGGGCTGTCGCCGTTGTTTACCGAAAATGTACCTGGGAAAAACCTTATACGCTACATGACGGGAGTATTTGGCACCTACGAACTGGCAGCCGGAGCACTTCCTGCAGTGAAAAAACTGGGTTTCACCGATGCCTTTGTAGTGGCCTACCTCGACGGCCGGCGCATCAGCATGCAGGAAGCCAATGCCTGGCTGGCACGCAATGCAGCCAAAGACTACAACCTGCTTGCCATCGATAACCGGACAGTTACTACCGGCGGTAACACCAATCTCACGGCAGTACAAACCGTTGGCAATACCGGTACCAACAACACGCCGACTGCAGACACTCACAACGACAGCCGCGATGTTGCACTAAGCCGTGGGGTATTTCTCACCGTGCAGTTTGCCGCTTCGAAACGGGTACTGACACCGGCCGAAATCTATGGTCTGATAGCCGATTACCACGAATATCTGGCAAACGGATACATCAGGCACATGTCGGGGCAGTTCTACACCATGGCCGATGCCAATGCTGCGCGCAACCGGATCAGAACTGCCGGAGCTGCCGATGCCTTTGTGGTGGCCTACCGCAACGGGGTCCGTATTCCGGTAAACGAAGCGCTGTTACTTATTAAAGACCAACCAATCGAAGCCACCAACCTACCTCAGGCTACCGACACTACTCCGCGAATAAATCCGGTTAATTTGACTACCGACACTGCCAGCGCATCGCCAAACAATGTGTACGAAATTGAAATCTATGTTCAGGTAGGAGCCTACCGACAGGAAGTTCCCGCCGAAACCATGGCGATGTTCAGCGAAATTGCCAATGGCAACCCGGTAAAATTCACGCGCAACAACAACTTGCTGATATATCGTATTGGCCCATTCGATAAGAAGCAGAAGGCTGCCGAGATAAGACAACGAGCCGTGAATGCCGGAATTACCGATGCCTTTATGCTGGCATACCGTAACGGAAAACAAATTCCGCTGCGCGATATAATCGAATAGAAATTTTGATTATTTTTGCTTTATGACAAACAGCAATTTAAAACCGGACCCTGTTCAGAACGAAAATCAACAGATTTCGTTGGATAATAATCTGATTTTGCACAACGACGATTTCAACACTTTTGAATTTGTTATTGATTGTTTGATTGATGTTTGCGGACACGACGAACTGCAAGCCGAGCAATGTGCTTTTCTGACCCACTACAAAGGAAAGTGCCAGATTAAAAAAGGTGAGTTACGCCGGCTGAAACCCATGAAAGATTCGCTTGCCGACAAAGGCTTAAGTGTAACGATAGAATAAAAAGCAACGGGGAAAACCCGCTGTTTTTGTTTATTTCCGGGAAATTACTAACATTCAGGTGAGAAATCTGGGTGAGCCATAGCGATAATAAGTCGATATTGCAAAACTTTGAATTTATATTATAATAGTCAATCCTTAACAATTCAAAATTAGGAAATCTTTTTTCTTGAATAGCGAAAAAATTTGAGGTAAAAAACTGAGCCAAAGAATCGCTTCTTTGATTTTTCGAAGCAATCCTTTAAAATTGAACCCTGCGGCAGCCAAA
>JAKQPY010000275.1:0-1811 GCA_029564465.1 Bacteroidota bacterium
CCAGACGTTAGTATTTCAGATTTAAGTGTTATCATTTCGATTACTTGTGTTTTGCTAATGCTGATCTTTTCTGTAATAGGGTTTAACCGGCGTAAACCGTATGGTCTGGGAATTTTGATGTTTCTGATTGCTATTGCCCCTTTTTCGAATTTGATTTTTCCTCTGGCAGGTATTGTAGCCGAACGCTTACTATTTATTCCGTCTATTGGTTTTTCGTTGATACTGGCCTGGGGTATTTTATGGGCAACAAAATCGTTACATAATAGTAAATCTGATAATAAGAAATTTACAAAACCCATGGCAATCGGTGTAGTCCTAATGATACCCTTTATGGTTATCAGCTTCGACCGGAATAGTGACTGGAAAGACCGTACCACGCTCTACAGCACCGACATTGAATATTTAGAGAATTCTGCAAAAGCCAACAACTTATATGCAAATTTACTTATCGGACAAGTGTATGCAAGAATTCAAGCGGGTGTAGACATCTCACCCGTTAAAGGGAATGTAGAACTAGCCCTGAAACATTATAAGCAGGCAATTACCGTTGATACAACCTACGCAAACCCATACCATAATATAGGCTATATTTACCTGATTATTTACAGGGATTATACATCGGCGCTGTACTATTTCGACCAGTGTATTGGTAAAGACTCTACGATTGATGAAGCATTCCTGAACCGTGGAATTGCACAATACCATCTTAACCAATTCGATGAATCGAAAAAAGACCTGACCTGGTATTTGTTGATTTCGGCCAAAATGCACGAAAAAGCATACTATTATCTTGCTAAATCACACATTGCCACAGGCGACACGGCGCTGGGCGATTCGTGTTTTATAAAAATGCTTGACACCCAAGTTGCCACAAAACAGATACACCAGGAAGTCTTCGATTACTTTTTTGCGGGTAGAAAATATAATGAGGCAATTCTTGCCGCAAAAAGCCTGATTATGGTTGATGCCAACAGCGACAAGCCCTATGTTGATATGGGAAATTGCTATTTACTCATGGGTGACACCCTACAGGCAATACAGCAGTGGGAGATTGCATTCGAAAAGTTCAATGGCAACTACAATATTGCCATGACAATTTCGGGATATTATGCCGGAAAAGGGAACCAGGAGAAAGCGAACTACTATTACCAGAAAGCCGTTGCTTACAGGCAATCGCATGGCAAATAGATTACCTGCAAAATTGCTGCAACAGGTTTTGCGCATCAGCATCACCCATTGAAGCTGAAACCTTCAGGTCGTTACATGCTTTTAGTGTATCGCCGGTTTGAATGTAGAGCAGGCCTCTTCCGAGCAATAACGAAGGATTATCGGGTATTTCGCGAAGGCCTTTGTTATACACTTCGCCCGCTTTATCAAATTCGTTGTTCAGATGGTAAATAACTGCCAGTTTTTCGTATATCTCAGGCTGGTTGGGCAACACCACAATAGCACGTGTAAGGTACACAATGGCTTTATCGCGTTGCATCGTATTCAACAGCTTTTCCGATATGTTTACAACGAACTCGCTGAGTTGGTTTTCGGAGACCAGTGTATCGGAACCAAAACCCCATACCACACTGTCGAGATGCATCAGGTTCAACACTTTAACCCGGTTGTTGATGGCCTCCTGATAATCAGGCTGAAGCTGTATGGCATGATTGTAATCGGATAATGCACCCGAAAAGTCGCAAAATTGCTGTCGTACTGCACCACGGTTATTTAAAGCAGCAAAACTTGCCGAATCAATTGAGATTGATTTGTCAAAGTCAGTAAGCGCTCCTCTGAAATTGCCCTGTGCATAGCGTACGCGA